>DAIRDJ010000008.1:29875-60046 GCA_036796215.1 Geminicoccaceae bacterium | reverse complement strand
CGCGGGAAGTAGAAGCCGACCACCCAGTTGGGCTGATCGACGATCTCGCTGATCCTGAGATCGCCGCAGACGCTCGCCAGCATGTAGGCCTCGACCGGCGCCATGCCGAAGCGGCCGGCGAGGAGATCGATCATCGCACCCACCGCGTCGCGCGCGGCGGTCATCAGGTCGGGGCCGATGCCGGTGGTCACCTCGTAGCCCTTGCCGTCGAGGTGGCGGGAGACGGGGCCGGGTGTGGTGAAGCGGGGAAAGCGGAGCTCCGCACCCTTGATCAGCTCGAAGGTCAAGGCGACGCTCATCGGGCTTTCGATCGCGGTACCGCAGACCTCGCCGTCGCCTTGCGCCGCATGGGTGTCGCCGACCGAGAAGAGGGCTCCGGCCACCTCGACCGGCAGATAGAGCACCGATCCCACCGCCAGATCGCGGATGTCCATGTTGCCGCCGACCCGCCTGGGCGGGACGATGGAGTGGTTGCCGGCCTCGGCCGGGGCCAGGCCAATGGTGCCGGCAAAGGGCTTCAGAGGCACCTTGCCGCCCGGGCCATAAAGCGCGGGGGCGAGGCTCTGCGCATCGTAGGTCCAAAGATGCAGGGCCGGATCGGGGAACTGGTCGGCTAGGAGGCCGAAGCCCGGGATGTTGGCGGTCCAGCCCCAGCCCGAGGGCTCGAAGCGCTCGACCGTCACCTTGAGCGCATCGCCCGGCGCGGCCCCGTCGATGTGGACGGGGCCGGTGACCGGGTTGACCTTGTCGAAATCCAGCGCCTTCAGGTCGTCGAGGGTCGAGCTCGCGCTCAGCTGCCCGCCCGAGGCGTCGACCGTCTCGAAGAGCACGGTCTTGCCCGGCGCCACCTCTTGCACCGGCTGGTTGGCATTGTCCCAGCCGTGGTGGTGGTGATGGCGATGGATGGTGTGGGCGTGACCGTGACTCATTGTGGCGGCTCTCTTCGGGCTATTGCGCGTCCGTCGCGTAGACGACGTCGTAGTGGACGGGGATGTGGACGGGATCGACGAAGATCGCATCCGGCCCGCCCAGCCGGTCGGCCTTCATGGTGAAGCGCTGCTCGTTGAAGACGGGTGCCCAGGGGGCATCCTCCATGACACCGAGATAGATGTCGCGCCAAAGCGCGAGGCGCTCGTCGGCCCGGGCCGGATCGATCATCGCATCGGCTTCGGCGGCCTTGGCGTCGAGGTCCTCGTTGCAGTACCAGGCCCAGTTCCAGCCGCCGGGCACCGCACCGCCGCAGCCGAGTATGGGCCCATAGAAGTTCGAGGGATCGGGGAAGTCGGCGATCCAGGCCATGCCGCCCGACCAGATCATCGGTGCCCCCTCGGGCTCGCCGCCGGCGGCGATGACGTTGGCCTGGGCCAGGGCCTTGATCTCCGCCTCGATGCCGATGGCGGCCAGGTCCTGCTGGATCGCCTGGGCGATGCGCGGGTTGGGGTCGGTGTTCATGGCGAAAAGCTCGGTCGCGAAGCCGTCGGCGAAGCCCGCCTCGGCGAGCAGCGCCTTGGCCTTGTCGGGATCGTAGGCGTACCCCGCGTAGTCCTCGGCATAGCCCGGCATGGCCGGCGGCAAGGGCTGGCTGGCCGGCACGGCCCGGCCGTTGATGACGCGGATGATGCGGTCCTTGTTGATCGCGTGGTTGACCGCCTGGCGCACCAGTTCGTTGTCGAAGGGGGCGACGTTGACGTTCATCGTCACGTAGCCCGTGTGCAGCTGGCCGCCCTCGATGACGTTGTCGGCCCATTCCGGGTCTTCCATGACCTCGAGGAACTTGGCGGGCGGGATGCCGTCACCGAGGATGTCGACCTCGCCGCGCTGCAGGCGGAGGAGGGCCACGAGCGGCTCCTGGCCGACCTCGAAGACGATCTCGTCGAGCCTGGGGAAGCCTGCGTGGTGGTAGTCGGAGTTGCGGGCGAAGACGACGCGCTGGCCAAGGGTCCATTCGGCGAGGCTGAACGCACCGGTGCCGACCGGGTTCTTGCCGAAATCCTCGCCGTGCTCCACGACGGCCTCCTCGGGCACGGCATGGGCGAAGTTGAGCGCCATGACGTGGAGGAAGGTGGCGTCGGGGCGTGAGAGCGTGAAGCGGACGGTCTTGTCGTCCACCGCCTCGATGCCGGAGAGCTCGTCCGCCTCGCCCGCCTGCACGGCGTCGAAGCCGGCGATCATACCGAAAAAGCCCGCACCCGGGCTCTGCGTCTCCGGCCGGACGACGCGGTCGATCGAGTATTTGATGTCGGCGGCGGTGAGTGCCCGGCCGTTGTGGAAGCTGACGCCGTCCCGGAGCGTGAAGGTGTAGGTCAGGCCATCCTCGCTGATCTCATAGGACTCGGCGAGGTCGGGGACGAGATCGGTGGTGCCGGGCTCGTAGTCCATGAGCCCGTCGAACAGGCTCTTGATCATCGACCAGTTCTGCCAGTCGTAGCCGATGGCGGGATCGAGCGTGCTGACGTCGTCCTTGTAGGTGACGGTCATCGAGCCACCCTGCTTGATCTCCTGGGCGGCGGCGGCGCCTGTCAGCACGAGTGCCAGGGCGGTCGAGGTGAGCAGCGTCTTCATGGGTGTCCTTCCCTTCTTGTTCGTCAGGCCTTTAGCCTGATCCGCGGATCGATGAACGGGGCCACGAGATCGGCGAGGAGATTGCCGATGATGATGGCGACTGCCGCCACCAATGTCACGCCGACGATGATCGGGATGTCGACGCGCTGGATCGCCTGCCAGGCGAGCTGGCCGATGCCGGGCCAGCCGAAGACCGATTCGACGACGACAGCACCACTCATGAAGATGCCGATATCGAGGCCGATCATCGCGATCACCGGCAGGATCCCGTTCCTCAGCCCGTGGACCAGCAAGACCCGTGCCCGGCCGGCCCCCTTGGCCCGGGCGGTGGTGATGTAGTCCTGCCTGAGCACGTCGATCATCGAGGAGCGCATCATCCGCGCATACCAGCCGCCGCCGAGGATGCCGAGGGTCAGGGACGGCAGGACGAGATGGGCGAAGGTGCCGTAGCCGCCGATCGGAAACCAGCCGAGCTGCACGGCGAAGACGTAAAGGAGGAGGATGCCGACGACGAATTGCGGGGCGGAGACGGCGGCGAAGGCACCCACCATGATCGCCCGGTCGACCACTGTGCCGCGTTTGGCGGCGGCAACCAGGCCCGCGGTGATGCCGATCAGGAGCTCGACCGCGATGGTGCCGGCGAGCAGCAGGAGGGTTGCCGGCAGGCGCGAGACGATGAGTTCGGCCACCTCGGTCTTCTGGATGTAGGAGCGGCCGAGATCGCCCTGCAGGAGATTGCCCAGATAGCGCAGGTATTGCTGCCAGAGCGGCAGGTCGAGGCCGAGCTGGCGGCGGATGCTCTCGACCGTCTCGGGTGTCGCACTGCGGCCGGCGATCTGCCGCACGGGGTCGGCAGGTACCAGGTAGAGCAGGATGTAGGTGACGAGCGAGATGCCGAGCAGGATCAACAGCGCCTGGGCGAAGCGGCTGGCGAGGTAGCGGGCCATCAGCTGCGCCCGCCCATCATGTGCGCCCGCGTTGCGTCGGGTCGAGCGCATCTCTCAGCGCATCGCCGACGAGGTTGAAGGAGAGGGCCAAAAGCAGGATCGCCGCACCCGGGAAGAAGACGAGCCAGGGGGCCGTGGTGAACCAGGTCTGGTTCTCGAAGATGATGTTGCCCCAGGAGGGGGTGGGCGGGCGGACCCCGACCCCGAGGAAGGAGAGGGTGGCCTCGAGCAGCACGGTCGTTGCGATGCCGAGCGTGCCCCAGACGATCATCGTCGGGAAGAGATGCGGGACGACGTGGTGGGTCAGGAGACGCACCGGCCCGACGCCGACGGCGAGGCTCGCCTCGATGAACTCGCGCTCCATGAGGGCGGTCGTCTGGGTGTAGACGACCCGCGCGATTTGCACCCAGTTCACCATGGCGATGACGAGGGCCACGATCCAGAGCGACGGGCTGAAGATGGCGGCCAGGACGATCGCCAGGAGCAGTGCCGGGAAGGCCATCATGAGATCGGTGAAGCGCATGATGGCGGTGCCGATCCAGCCGCGGAAATAGCCGGCCAGGAGACCGAGCGTGGTGCCGAGCAGTACCGCCACGCCATTGGCGACCACACCGATGACGAGCGAGGTGCGGGCCCCCCAGATCAGCCGGGAAAGGAGATCGCGGCCGAGCAGATCGGTGCCCAAAAGGAAACGATCGTTCGGCGGCAAGGGGGCGCCTTCGAGGGTCAGGCCGTCGAAGAACTGCTCGTTCGGCGAGAAGGGTGCCAGAAGTGGTGCCGCAAGGGCCGCTCCCACCATCAAGGCGATGACCAGAAGGCCGAACGCGGGCACCGGATCACGCAGCATGCGAAGCGCGGCAGGGCTGCTCAAGGGTGCATCATTCGTTGTGGTTTTTCCGACTGGGCCGAGGGCCGGGGCGGCGTCCGGTCTAGCGCATCGTCCGGCTGGCGCAAGCCTCGGGAGGGTCGGCCGCGACGGCCGCGGGTGGCAGTGCGCTCGGCCGATCGACCCTGACCCGAGCACGGCACGTTGCTGCGCTCAGCCGCGCGCGTTAACAAGGCTGCGAGGGGTGACAGTAGGGAGTGTCAGGGATGCGGGCTGTCGACGGGATCCAGCGCATGGTGGTGGCGGGGCTGGCCTTGGCCTTCGTGCCGCTCGCGGCCGGGGCCGAGGAGCGGACACCCTTGGACCCGCGGCTGCACAGCCCGGGCAAGCTCACGGTCGGCACCGGTGACCCGGTCTATCCGCCCTGGATGCTGAACAACGATCCCGCCAGTGGCGAGGGGTTCGAGAACGGGCTGGTCTACGCGCTCGCGGCCGAGCTGGGCTTCGCACCCGAGGACGTCGTCTGGGTCGGCCAGACCTTCGATCAGACGATCGCCCCGGGTGCCAAGCCTTATGACTTCGCCATCCAGCAGATCTCGGTGACCGAGGCGCGGGCGGAGGTGGTCAGCTTTTCGCAAGTCTATTACCAGCCCGAGAAGGCGGTGATCGCCTTGCCGGGCAGTGCCGTCGAGGGGGCCACCAGCTTCGCCGAGCTCCAGGACGCGCGCTGGGGGGCGGTGATCGGCACGACGGACAACGACTACCTGGTGAACATCCTGGGGGTCGAGGACGCCGCGATCTACAACGAGCAGGTCGATGTCTTCCTGGCGATGCAGGCGGGGCAGATCGACGCCACGCTGGCTGCCCTGCCGACCGCCCTTTTCGCCACCGCGGTGCAGCTGCCCGAGGCAGAGATCGTGGCCCTCCTGCCGCCGGATGCGAACGACCGGGGGCACGGGCTCCTCTTCGAGCTCGACAACCCGCTGGTCGGCTGGGTCGACGAGGCGCTGGCCGCGGTGATCGAGCGTGGTGTGGTCGAGGAGCTGAAAGAGACCTATCTCGTGGCCGACCCGGATCTGCCCGTCATCACCGAATGACGGAAGCGGCGAAGGGCGGCCCGCCGCCACCGCCGGGCCGCCGCTTCGACTGGCGGGAAGCGGCGCTGCCGACGCTGATCAGTGCGGTCAGCATCGTCGTCGTTTTCGGAGCGCTGGGCTGGGCCATCACGTCGGCCGAGGAATGGCCACGCATCCGCCAGCAGTTCTTCAATGTCGATGCCATGGTCGCGGCCTTCCCGCGCGTGCTGCAGGGTTTCTGGATCAATATCCGGGTCTGGCTCGCGGTGCTGGCCTGCATCCTCGTCTGGGCGCTGGTGCTGGCCGTGCTGCGCGCCCTGCGCGCCCCCTGGTTCGCGCCCTTTCGGCTGATGGTGGTCGTCTATATCGACATCTTCCGCGGGGTGCCCGCACTCCTGCTCGTCCTGCTCTTCGGCTTCGGGGTGCCGGCCCTGAACCTGCCGGGGCTGCCCAATTCGGGTCTGTTCTGGGGCTCCGTCGCGATGGTGCTGAGTTATGCCGCCTATGTCGCCGAGATCTACCGGTCGGGCATCGATGCGGTGCACGAGAGCCAGTGGGCGGCGGCCAAGTCGCTGGGCCTCACCGAGTGGCAGGCCATGCGCCATGCGATCCTGCCGCAGGCATTGCGCAACGTCGTGCCGGCGCTGATGAACATCGTCGTCGCCCTGCAGAAGGACGTGGCCCTCCTTTCGGTGATCGGGGTGCGCGATGCGGTCAGGGAAGCGCAGATCTATACCGCCTCCACCTTCAACTACTCCTCGCTGATCGTCGCGGCCGGGCTCTTCCTCATGGCCACCATCCCGATGGCGCGGCTCGCGGATTACGTCACCCGGCGCGATCGCGAGCGGCGGCTGCAGGTCGCAGGCTGAGGGCATGACGCCCAAGATCGCGATCGACAGGGTCACCAAGTATTTCGGCGACAAGCTGGTGCTCGACCGGGTGAGCCTCGAGGTCCAGGCGCACGAGGTGGTCTGCCTGATCGGCGCCTCGGGCTCGGGCAAGTCGACGCTGCTCCGCTGCGTCGACCGGCTGGTGCCCTACGACTATGGCACGATCCGCCTCGACGCGGTGCCGGTGGACGACCCGTCCTTCGGCAGGACGGGGCTGCACAAGCGGATCGCCATCGTCTTTCAGGCCTATAACCTCTTTCCGCACATGACGGTGCTCGACAACATCACCCTGGCCCCAAGGGTCGTCCACAAGCTGCAGCGAGGCGAGGCCGAGGACCGGGCACGCGAGGCGCTGGAGCGGTTCGGCCTTGCCGACTTCGCCCGAGCCTATCCCGAGCAGCTCTCGGGCGGCCAGCAACAACGGGTCGCCATCGTCCGCGCGCTGATGACCCGCCCGGACGTGCTGCTGCTCGACGAGATCACGGCGGCCCTCGATCCCGAGCTCGTCGGCGAGGTGCTGCGCATCATCCGGGACCTGAAGGACCAGGGCATGACGATGCTGATCGTGACCCACGAGATGGGCTTCGCCCGCGACGTTGCCGACCGTGTGGCTTTTCTCGACGGTGGCGCGATCCTCGAGCTGGACGTGCCGGCCCGGCTCTTCACCAGGCCGAGCGAGGAGCGCACCCGGCGCTTTCTGCAGCGTATCGTCGAGTCCGGGCGGCTGTAGTGGGCGTAGGGAAAGAAGGATGGCGGGGAGGCAGTGCCTCCCCTCCGGTCCTTTGGGGTGGTGGCGCGTGTGGGCAGAGTGCTCGGTCGACGACGAACGGGGCTGCATGCGGTGATGCCGTGTGGCATCATTGGTCGAGATGGTGGTCCTGGGATGCGAGGATGGCAGTCGGCTCGACTGACGAGACGCTGCTCGGCGACCGACGGATGCCGGTGCCGGAGCTGCGCGCAGCTCGCCCTGGCCCTCGGCAGGCGTGCGGGTTTCCTGGCCGCGCAAGCCGTGCGCTCGGTCTCGCTCGTGGGCTCGCTGGCGCGTGGCGAAGGGGGTCCGGCAGCGACCCTGGTCGAACTCGCCACCTTCGTTCGCGTCGATCTCGTGACGCTGAGGGAGGAGCCTGCTGCCGAGTTCGGCCGCAAGCTGCGGTGACTGCCACTTCGTCCACGATCCCTGGTGGCAGACGCTCTGGCAGAAGGCGCGCTTCGGCTCGACCCACATCGTCGCGCACTGGCAGGGCTCGCTGGCGACGCGCGAGGCATAAGACGCGCGGCGGCTGGAACTGGCCGAGCGGGTCTGGGACCATCTCGAGGCCACCGGTTCGAGCTTCTGCCGCAACGGCCACAGCCGGGACGCGATGATACTTGCTGCCCAGTCCGGGCGGGCAGGGGGGGCGCGGCCTCGAGGCGGGCTGGACCTGCATCACCTGCCACAAGGGTGTCGGGCACGGAATGCTGCCGGCGAGCTGACGGCCGCTCGTGGCCGCCGGGGCGGGGGCAGGGGAAGGGGCAAGACGGCGAGGCGGCTGGCCTCCTCGCGCACCTCGGGGCTTTTTGCGGCGGTGGGGGTGGCGGACGCTGGTGGAAGCAACGTTGTGTGCCTGCCCGCCCAATCGTTAGAACGGGAGGTGTCCCGCCAAAGCCCGACGACGGCAACGCAACGGCGGTCGTGGTTGCAACAAGGGAAAACGGCAATGGACTATTCGACAGCCTGGCAAGGACGGGAGCAGGAGATCATCGACCTCTTCACCGCGACCTTCACGGCCTCCGAGGGTGCCGAGGAAGGGGCGCTGATCGGCGATCTGGCGCGCGACCTCCTGGCTGGCACGGCAGCACGGGACCGCTTCGTCTTTACCGCCGAGGAGGCCGGGGCGATCGTCGGCTGTATCGTCTTCTCGCGGCTGCGCTTCGATCAGGATGAGCGAACCGTGTTCATCCTGGCACCCGTGGCCGTGGCGACCGACCGGCAACGCAAGGGGATCGGGCAGAGGCTCCTGACCCATGGCCTGACAGCACTGCGGGATGCCGGCGTCGATATCGCCCTGACCTATGGCGATCCGGCCTACTACTGCAAGGTCGGCTTCGCGCCGATCACCGCGGCGCTCGCCCCGCCACCCTTCGCGCTGAGCCGTCCCGAAGGCTGGCTCGGACAGTCCTTGACGGATCGGGAGCTGACGCCGTTCACGGGCCCTTGCCGCTGTGTTGCCGCGCTGAACGATCCCGTGTTCTGGTAGCGGACCGCCGCGCTGGCCCGTGACCAAACCGCGATGATGCCCCGACACAGCTCCACTCGACCGGCCGCCCGGCGATCGGCTCGATGCCGGCGAAGGCCGCGGCGAGGCTGCCGGCGGCGAGCAGTGCCAGCGGCTCAGCCATTCCAGCGGACCCGGCCGAGATCGGTCGTGTCGTAGCCGCCGAGATGCGCCACCCGGCGGGCAAATGCCTCGCTCCGGGCGAAGGCGAGGAGCGCCTGCACGGGCGGCTCGAAATAGTCGCGGCGCGCCAGCACGAGATCGAAGCTCTCGTCGGTCACCAGCGGGATGAAGCCCAATTGCCCGGCGGCTGCCATGAGGCCGAGCCCGCAATCCGCCTCGCTCGTTTCGATCAGGGCGGCGAGATCGGCGTGGGTCTCGGCCGGTCGCCCGGTGACGTTCAGATCGGCCAGCGGCAGTCCCGCGCGGTCGAGCAGCACCTCGAGCAGCCGGTGCGAGCCGGCGCCCGCGCTGCGCACGGCAAAGCGCAGGCGGCGGGCGGCCGCATCCTCGAGGCCGGTGATGCCCAAGGGATTGCCCGGTGCCGTCATCAGCCCCTGCTTGCGTCGCGCCCAGTGGATCATCACGTGGGCACCGCCCGGCAGATGGGCCTTCACGGCCACGAGGTTCCAGCTCGCCGTCGCGGGATCCAGGAGGTGGCAGCCGGCGAGCACCGCCCGGCCGGCCGCCAGCTCGTCGAGCCCGTGGGTCGAGCCGTTGGCGAGGACGGCGAGCCCGGTCCCGGCCTGCCGCAGGGCCCACTCGAGGAGCGGGTCATTCGAGCCGGCGTAGATCGGTGGCGGCGGTGCGATGCCGGCTGCCGGCAACTCGGTTTGCGCCTCGAGCCAGGCATCGATCAGCCGTCGCGGAAACAGCAGCTTGCCGGTCACCCGGCTGAACGGGATCGTCTGCCGGGCGACCATCTCGTAGATCGTCCGCTCCTTGACCCGGAGATGGTCGGCCACCTCGGCCGTCGTCATCAGGGGCGACGTCGATGCCGATCCTGTCACCTCTCCGTCGTCGAGCGCCGATCCCTGCATTTTCTGTTCGTTCTCCTGCAAGATTTACGCATTTGCTGACAGCAGCGTTTTTTGCTTCCCTGCGGACGATCAGGGAGGTTTTACGCTTGCTCGGCCCTTTCGCAACAGCCTTCGATTTGATCATCGCCGGCGACCCGGCGCTCCTGCAGATCATCGGCCTCAGCCTGCGGGTAACGCTGACGGCCGTGGTGATCGCCTGCCTGATCGGCCTGCCGCTCGGTGCCGGCCTGGCACTCGCCCGCTTTCTCGGCCGTGGCCCGGTGATCGTCGTCTTCAATGCGCTCATGGGCCTGCCGCCGGTCGTTGCCGGGCTCGTCGTCTACCTGATGCTGTCGCGCTCGGGACCCTTCGGCGACCTGGCCCTCCTCTTCACCCCGACGGCGATGATCATCGCCCAGACCCTCCTGATCCTGCCGATCGTCGTCTCCTTGACCCGCTCGGTGGTCGAGGACTTGTGGGCCGAGTACCGTGAGCAATTGAAGAGCCTGGGAGCCGGGCGGCTCAGGGCGGTGCCCACACTCCTCTGGGACGGCCGGGTGAGCCTCTTGACCGGCGTGCTCGCCGGCTTCGGCCGGGCCTCGGCCGAGGTCGGGGCCGTGCTCATCGTCGGTGGCAACATCGCCGGCCACACCCGCACCATGACGACAGCGATCACGCTCGAGACCAGCCGCGGCAATCTCGGCCTCGCCGTGGCGCTGGGGATCATCCTCCTGGGCTTGACGCTGGGCCTGAACGCGCTCGCCTGGGGGGCGGGCCAGTGGGCGCGGGGGCGGCTCGGATGACCTTCATGCCGACTGCTCCACAGGCGATCGGCCAGGATACGATCGACCAGCCCGCGATCCTGCCGCTCCGCCTCGAGCGGGTGGGCTATGCGGTGGGCGGCAAGCCGCTCCTGGTCGACATCGACCTCGAGATCGGGGCCGGCCGGCGCCGTGTGGTGCTGGGGGCCAACGGTGCCGGCAAGAGCCTGCTCTTGCGCCTCTGCCACGGGCTGCTCGAGCCCACCTCGGGCAGCCGGCGCTGGCAGAGCGGTGCCGTCCGGCCCGAGGCCCAGGCCATGGTGCTGCAACGCCCGGTCCTGCTGCGCCGCTCGGTGGCCGCCAATCTCGACTATCCCCTGGCGCTACGCGGCCTCGCCCGGGCCGAGCGCCGCCGGACGGTGGCCCTGACGCTGGAGCGTTTCGGGCTGACCCCGCTTGCCGACCGTCCGGCCCGCCTCCTCTCCGGCGGCGAGCAGCAGCGCCTGGCGCTGGCGCGCGCCTGGGCGATTCGGCCGGAGATCCTCTTCCTCGACGAGCCGTCGGCTGCCCTCGACCCCTCGGCCACCCGAATCATCGAGGCGATGATCGAGAGCTTCTCGATGGACGGCATCACCATCGTCATGACCACCCACGATCTCGGCCAGGCGCGCCGGCTGGCGCACGATGTGGCCTTCCTGCATCGCGGCCGCCTCGTCGAGCAGGGCCCCGCCGAACCGTTTTTCCGGGGGCCCCAGACCCCCGAGGCCCGTGCCTTCCTCGCGGGTGACCTCGTCTGGTGAGCAAAAGGAGACATCGATGACAGCGAACCGCCGTTCCATGCTCTTGGGCATCGCCTCCGGGCTCGCCCTGCTGGCTGCCCTGCCGGCGAGTGGCCAGGAGTTCATCACCGTGGCCTCGACCACCTCGACCGAGAACTCCGGCCTGTTCGATCACATCCTGCCGATGTTCGAAGCGGCGAGCGGGATCGAGGTGCGCGTCGTGGCGCAAGGCACGGGCCAGGCGCTGGAGACCGGACGCCGCGGTGATGCCGATGTCGTCTTCGTCCATGCCCGCGCCCAGGAGGAGCAGTTCGTCGCCGACGGCTACGGGGTCGAGCGCTTCGACGTCATGTACAACGACTTCGTCATCGTCGGCCCCGGCGACGACCCCGCCGGCGTCGGCGATGCCGACAGCGCCGCCGCGGCCATGGCGGCGATCGCGGCGACCGAAGCCGCCTTCGCCTCGCGCGGTGACGACAGCGGCACCCATACGGCGGAGAAGAACCTCTGGTCGAGCGCCGGTGTGGAGCCCGCGGGCGGCTGGTATCTCTCGACCGGCTCGGGCATGGGCGCTACGCTGAACACCGCGGCCCAGGTGCCGGCCTATGCGCTGGCCGACCGCGGCACCTGGCTCGGCTTCGAGAACCGCGGGCCGCTCGAGATCGTCTTCGAAGGGGACGCCGTGTTGTTCAACCCCTATGGCGTGATCCTCGTGAACCCGGAGAGGCACAGCCACGTCAAGGCCGAAGCCGGCCAGGCGTTCATCGACTGGCTGGTCTCCGACGAGGGCCAGGCGGCGATCGCCAGATTCACGATCGACGGCGAGCAGCCCTTCTTCCCGCGTGCCAGGTAGGCGGGACGATCCAGAGCACCGCATGCCGGGACTCCCGCCGCCCGCCACCTGCCTCGCCTCGGTGATCGCCGCGGCACGCGCCGCGAACGGCTGCGCTGCGGTCCAACGGGGCGCCGTGCCGGATGACGCCGCCGCGACGTTGCAATCGAAGGCTATGCGCTGGCCGATAAGAGTCGGCTGCTGTCGCGGATGGTCGCGAGGCGGGTGGCTTTCGGGTCGACAAGAGCTGAACCGCGTACACCAGGCGGCGCGCCCGTCGCGCCGCTTGCCGCTCGCTGCGGCACAGGATGAACGCCGCCCGACCGGAGGAAGTGATGCGCCGCAGGCTTGCAGCCGTGCTGGCCGCCGACGTGTCGGGCTATTCTCGTCTCGTGGAGTCCGACGCCGAGGGAACGCTGGCGGCGCCGCCGCGTATCCGTCTGCGCACAGGGGTCCGTCTCGGTGACGTCGTCGAGGTGGAGGAAGACATTCTCGGCTCGGCGGTGAACCTTGCCAGCCGGTTGCAGGAGCTGGCGCAGCCCGGAGCGGTGGCGATCGCCGAGGCATTCTCTCTCACGCTCGACGGTGCGCTCCGGCGCTCCTTCGACGATGTCGGCGAGCGCTGGTTGAAGAACATCGCCCGGCCGGTGCGTGTCCTGGCTCGGGGCGGGGAGATCGCGGGCGGGTCGGAGCGGCGGGCACCGGCCGGCTTCCCGCGGCTCGTCGTCCTGCCGGTCGCGACCTCGAGCGAGCGGCCGGTGGTGCGCGAGCTCGCCCAGGGGCCGACGGGCGACCGCCTCGCCCGGCTCGGCGGCACCCGGTGGCCGCGTGCGCGGATCGCGGTGCACCCCGAAGGCGGCGCCTATGTCCCGGCAGCCAAGCTGCGGGCGCGCGGCGACGGCCTCAGACTGGAGACGACGCTCTCGGCAGCCGATGGCGCGCATCGCTGGTTCGACAAGCGCGACGGCGACGTCGCCGACCTCTTCGACTGGCAGGACGCCGTCGTCGCGTCCGTCGCCACGCTCGGCTTCCGCCGCTTGCTCGCGCACGCGGTATCCGGCCTGGACCCGGCCCGCCGCGAGCCGTTGACGGCCGAGGAATGGGCGTTGCTCGCCCTGGCACGGGGCGGTGCCGACGGCGAGAGCCACCGCAAGGCGCTCGACTGCCTCGTCGAGGCGATCCGCCTCGCGCCGAACTGGGGCTATGTCCACGCGCTGGCCCTGGCCGTGCTCATGGGGGCCGTCTCGCTCGGCCTTGCGGCCCATGTCGGACCCTTCCTCGAGAAGCAGGCGGAATGGACCGCCCGCGTCGAGGCGCTGGAGCCGACCGTCTCGCCGGCACGGATCACGCTGGCCTTCGCGAGGCTGGTGCGGACCAAGGATCCGCTCTCGGTGCGGGCGGATGTTCGCACGCAACTCCGCGGGCTCCCCTTCGAGCCCGACGTACTGATCTGGGCCGGCTACATCCACCTCTATATGGGTGAGCCGGAGCTGGCGCTCGACTGCTTCGAGCGCTTCAACCGGTGCGTCGTGCTGGACGCCTACGTGCCCGCGGTGCGGGCCGGGGCAGCAGGCGCACTGCTGCAGCTCGGGCGCTACGCGGAATGTCTCGAAAAGGCGGACGAGGCCATCCGTATCAATCCGCTCTGCCCGTCGCCGCTCCGGATCCGTGCCGCCGCCTGCGGCCATCTCGGGCGGCAGGACGAGGGTGCTGCGGCGCTGGCCGCACTCGACCGCCTGTCGCCGGCAGAGACCATCGCCTCCTTCCGCGCGCGTTCGGGCTACTGCGATACGCCTGCCACCCGCCACTACTTCGAAGGGCTCCGCCTCGCCGGGATGCCGACCGGCCTTTAGGCGAGGCTCAATGGTCGACGCCGGTGGCATGGGGCGGGTCATGCAGCCAATTCGGCTCACAGTGGACTGATGGTCAAAGAACCTGCGATGTATCAGCGGAAATCCCAACGGAGCACCGCCAGCAGCCTGTCGAGAACTGTATCGCTGCGCCGACCCGCTGCGCTGTGACCAACCGCGGCAGGGTGTCCCGGCGAGGGCAGGGCACGGCGGCGAAGAATGACCCGACGAGTGCCCGGCCGCCGATCCTCCGGCAAACTGGTGCCCGGCAGCCACAGTGGATCGGCGACGCATCGCGATCGCTGATAACAGCAGTACCCGAGGATGCTTTCTTGCCGAAGCCGGTTGGCGCAAGCAGATACCGAAGCGCAACATCCTGGTTAACGTTTAGTGACCTAAAGTCATCTGTTGGCATTCGGTTAACCTATGTTAAGATACTCGATATCACCCGATGGTTTCGTGCCGTCAATTCGCCTGCCTCAAGAGGTCGATCGGTCAAATCTGCACCGGCAAGCGATGGCAGTGCTGCCCGAGGCGAATGAAGAGTGCGGCTTTCCACTGCCGATGTCGGCGCAATTAACGGTTTCGATCGTTGATAGTCAATCAACCTTTGGTGTTTGGGTCACGGAGCCTGCGGCTGCTGCCGGGCGCTACTGTACGGCGCGGGCCGCCGCTTGCCTCGCTGCTTTTCGACATCGATCCAAGAGCGAGGTTGACTGATGTCATTCTGGTTCAAAGCCGCGCTCGTCATGGTCATCCTGCTCGGCGCGATGGCCGGTGCGGGGGTTGCCGGCTACGTGATCGGCGAGCGCAAGGTCTTTCCCTATCCTTACGTGAAAGGGGCGGAGAACTCGTTCGCCAAGCGCTACCGGTCCGTGGTTCCCTACGAGCCCCCCGCGCACAAGCGGCTCCAAGCCGAGTCGATCCTGCTGCAGCTCGAAGGCGAGGGGGTGCTCGTGCCGATCGAGCGCCCGGGCACCGGCGGCGGCGTGACATCGTTCGGCGATGCCGTCGTGCTGCTCACCTATGATGGCCAGTTCTTCTCCGCCCGATCGGCAAGCGGCGTCGAGCCGCTGCGCATCACGCCGCCCGACAATGGCTGGCACGACTACGATGCGCTGCGCGACTCGCCGGATTATGCGGACTATGACATCGAATCCGGGGCCCTGCGCTACGACGCGGTCGAGTATTTCAAAATGGACGACAGTCAGGGCCTCGCTATTTCCTATAGCTACTTCAACAAAGAGGCCGTCTGCTATCAACGGGTCGTCGCAACGCTGCAGGTCGATGCAGGCGTGGCGGCGATCGAGGAGGTGGTGGCGACCGCGGACGACTGGGAGATCCTCTTCGCCTCCAACCCCTGCCTGCCGTTGAAGAAGGAATGGCGGGCGATCGAGGGGCATATCGGTGGCGGCCGGCTCGCCTTCAGGGCGCCCGGCACGCTCTACCTCGCCAACGGCGACTACTCCTTGGACGGCATGTACGCGCCGCAAGCGATCGCCCAGGACCCGGCGATGGACTACGGCAAGGTGTTCGAGATCGATATGCGGACACGGCAGGCGACCACCCTGTCGCGCGGCCATCGCAACACCCAGGGCATCGCCGTCACGCCGGACGGGCAGGTCTGGGTCGTCGAGCACGGACCCCGGGGCGGCGACGAACTGAACGCCGTCTTCGAGGGGGCCAATTTCGGCTGGCCGCTCGAGACGCTCGGGACGACCTACGTCAAGACGCCCTGGCCGCTCGCCATCAGCTATGGCCGGCATGACACGTTCGATCCGCCGGTGTTCGCCTGGGTGCCCTCGGTCGCGACGTCGAGCATGACCGTCATCTCTGGCTTCAGCGAGAGCTGGGCCGGTGACTTCATCATCGGCTCGCTCAAGGACCAGAGCCTGCACCGTGTTCGGGCCGATACCAGACGTGCCTTGTTCGCCGAGCGCATCTATATCGGCGAGCGTATCCGTGACGTGCACGAGCACACCGACGGCCGCCTCGTGCTCTGGACCGATTCGCACTACCTCTATTTCGTCGAGGAGGCCGATCTCGGCTTCGTCGGCGAGTTCGTCGCCCATGTCATCGACAAACAGTCCTATGACGACCGGACCCGCAAGGCCGTGCAGACCGCGATCACGTCCTGCATGGAATGCCACTCCTTCGACCAGAACGACAGTGCGGGTGCCCCGAGCCTTGCCGGCATTTTCGATCGCGTGATCGCCGGCAGCGCCTATGCGGGCTATTCGGATGGCTTGGCGAGCCTGCCGGGGCGCTGGTCCCGCGACAACCTGACCGCCTTCGTACAGGACCCCGCCGCCTTCGCCCCCGGAACAACGATGCCCGATCCCGGCATCGACGATCCCGAGATTGCAGCCGCGGTCGTCACCATCCTCGAAGCGCTGCGCCAGACGGTCGAATGACGGCCGGGGCCGGCGCGTAGCGCTATTGGACGCTGCCGGCTTCGCCCATCACGACGATCGTCTGAAACCATGGGCTTGCCGCACGTTGGTCGAGAGGCCGATCCCGCAATTGCCGCCGAACTTGGCGTCGAAGTCGCCGGCCGTGCCTACCTCCTCGTCGCAGAAGACGAGCTGCCGGTCGTCGGCGATGGCCGCACCGGTCAGCCAGTGGCTGTTCGTTTCGCTGGTGCGGTCGTTCCAGGTGCCGTCGCAGCCGACGACGAGTGTCTTGGGCATGGCGAGCTTTCTCAGGCCAGGGTAGCTAAAGGTGCCGCTTCTTCAGGCGCTCGACTTGGGCGCGCAGCTTGTCGTGGACGCTGCCCGACAGGGTGCGCGCGGTCGCCTCGAGGGTCGCGGCGATCGCCTTCTCCTCGGCATCGCTGATCGACCCCTCGGCATGGCCGCTGCGCGCCGCCTCCTTTCCGCCCGCCGACGAGGACTACTTCCGTGGCATGGGCAACGGCCTCGAGCTCACGCCCGAGGCGGTGATGGGCCGCAACATGTGGATGGTCTGGACCGGCGGCAACGACCTCTTCTGGGATCGGATCACCGCCGATACGTTCGGCCAGTTCGATCTTCTGAAGACGCTCTCCTCGCACCCCGACCTGCCGGCACAGCGCGCCAACCGCTTCGAGTATCTGGGGCTGATCAACGAGCCCTGCTTCGAACAGGCGGCCGGCCCCGACCCCGAGCGCTACGGGCTCTGGCTCGACCTGCGCACGGATGATTGCGCCCCCGATCCCTTCGCCAATGCGGAGAAATATCCGGGTGTCGAGATCGGGGCGCGCGGCCGCAACGTGCCGGTCGGCTCCTCTTGCGGCGAGCCCACCGGTGTGCTCGGCCTCAGGCTCTTCCCGAACCCGGACTTCGACGAGCGCGCCGAGCGGGAGTGGGATCCCGAGCGTTTCTTCAACGACCCGGATTACTACCTGAGCAAGGACCTGGTCCGGCCCTACCGGGTCGGCATGTCCTGCGCCTTCTGCCATGTCGGCCCGAGCCCCATCGACCCGCCGGCCGACCCCGAGAACCCGGCGATGGCGAACCTCAACGCCACGGTGGGGGCGCAGTATTTCTGGTTCGACCGGATCTTCGCCTGGCAGCCGTACGAGCGCCACATGGTGCAGCTGATCCGCACGGCGCGGCCCGGCACCCTCGACACCTCGCTGGTCTCGAGTGACTACCTCAACAACCCGCGCACCATGAACCCCGTCTATCTTCTCGGCGAGCGCCTGCAGAACGCGCTCCGGCTCGGCGAGGAGCGGCTGTCCGGCGGCGAGCTCGACAACAAGCAGTTCGACGACTTCATGGACGAGGGCCCGCTCACGCCGTCTTCGCGGAGCCGAACCTGAGCTACAGTCCGCGCGTGCTCGAGGACGAAGCCGATTCGGTCGGGGCACTGGGTGCGCTGAACCGCGTCTATCTCAATATCGGGCTCTTCAGCGTGGAGTGGACCCGCCACTTCAACCCGATCGTCGGCGGCAAGACGATCACGCCGATCGAGATCGAGACGGCCCCGGAGAATTCCGCCTACTGGCAGGCGACCGAGCGGCAGACCCCCAACATGGCGCTCTACTTCCTCAAGGCCGGCCGGCCCGTCTACCTGGCCGACGCCCCGGGTGGCGAGGGCTGTCTCACCGAGGCCGCGGCGGCGGTCGACAACGGCAAGACGATCTTCGCCGAGACTTGCGCGCGCTGTCATTGGAGCAAGCTGCCGGAGAGCGCGTTTGCGGCGATGCCCGGCGGCTGCTCCGGGGCCGGCTACCTGCAGTGCTGGAACCGCTACCGGGAGCTCAGCCAGACCGACGACTTCAAGGCCGAGATGCGCGAGATCGTCCGCGCCGACGACTTCCTCGACGGCAACTACCTGTCGAACGAGCTGCGCATCCCGGTCACCCTCCTGGAGACGAATGCCTGCAGCCCGCTCGCGACCAATGCCATCGCCGGCAATATCTGGGACAATTTCTCCTCCGAGACCTAGAAGGCGCTGCCGTCGGTAAGCACGATCGAGGTGCACCACCCGGTCACCGGCGAACCCTACGAGTACGAGATGCCGGCCGGCGGCCGCGGCTACACCCGGGTACCGTCGCTGGTCAGCATCTGGTCGCAGGCCCCCTATCTGCTCAACAACACCGTCGGCTGCTACGTCCAGGACCCGTCGGTCGAAGGCCGGATGCGCGCCTTCGCGGACGGCATCGAGAAGGTGCTCTGGCCGGAGAAGCGTGAGACCGACAGCGAGCTCGGCCTCAAGGTGCCGGGGGTGATCGACCGGGTGACCCAGCAGAGCTACCTCGTCGTCCCGCGCGGCTTCCAGCCCGACTTCATCGTGCGCCTGTTCGCGCCGTTCCGCGACGAGCTGGCCTGGCTCTTCAACGCCGACGGCGACATCGAGCTCGGCCCGATCCCGAAGGGCACGCCGGTGGGCCTCCTTGCCAATCTCGACCTCCGCCCGGATCAGGCCGATCTCCTCGAGCGGATCGAGCACGACTTCAAGCTCGTCCGGCTGATCATCAAGATCAAGCGCGACCTCAAGGACCTGCCGCAGGATGTCAGCGACGCGCAGGCCCGGGCGGTCTTCGCCGACCTCGTCGCGCCCTTGCTCGAGCTCAGCAAGTGTCCCGACTTCGTCGTCAATCGCGGCCACTATTTCGGCAGCGACCTCGCCGACGACGACAAGCGCGACCTGATCGCCTTCCTCAAGCGGCTCTGAGGAGAGGGGCCTTGGACGGAGAGCCGTTCGACTACGTGGTCGTCGGCTCGGGTGCGGGCGGCGGCACCGTCGCTGCCCGCCTCACCGAGGCCGGCAGGCGTGTGAAAAAGACTCCAGGAGTCTTTTTGGTCCTGAAGAAAAGTGAAAGAAATCTGGGGAGGCAGCGCCTCCCCACGCCCCTCCGTTACTTCGGGCATGGAGCAGAACCGCACGCCGGCGCCGATCGACGGGCGAAAAAGACGCCAGGAGTATTTTCGGCCGAGTACCCTCCGGCCGTCAAGCCCCGTTTTTTTAAGCTTAACATGTAAAAATATCCGACATGTTTGGTTAATTTATAACGTGACCCTCGATTAGAGGCGGACCGCCAGTCGCCGCGAGGTCGCGCAAGCGCTCGCCAGCATGGCCGCATGCCGCCCGTGCCGCACCGCGCCGAGGCCGATGCGCCGGGGTCGACCGGCGATGACGTTGTCAGTTATCTCGACAGGTGGACGTCCGAAGCGGCGCCCAGTCGGCGCCGGCATGGCGCCGCGTTCGATGCGGCCACGGGCTCGGCACCGGTCGCACCGGCTGCGGCCGGTCAGGTGCCCGGCCGAGGCTCGCCCGCGGCCGGCGACGGGCCCGCCGTGCCGTCGCAGGCGGCGAGCTCGTGCAGTCGTGCCGCGATCGTGTCGCGGGCGGCGCGGAAGGCGTCGAGCGTGCCGATGGCGGCCGGATCGGGGATCGGCCAGTGCAGCAGATGCCGCGTCCGGGGCGGCAGGACCGGGCAGACCTCCTCGGCGCAGAGCGTGATCACCAGATCGACTTCGGCGGTATCGATCTCGTCCAGCGACTTGGCGTGCTGGCCGTCGCCGTCGATGCCGACCTCCTGCAGCGCTTCGAGCGCGAGCGGGTTGATCGTGGTCGGCTCGGAGCCCGCGCTCAGGACGTCGACGCGGTCGCCGAAGAGCTGCCGGGCGAGGCCTTCGGCGAGCTGGCTGCGCGACGAATTGGCGATGCAGAGAAAGCGGATCCGGCGCATCGCGGTCAGCCCTCCACGGCGGCGAGCGGGACCATCAGCACCGGGCGCCCGGCCGTCTCGCAAACGGCGAGCGCCGTGCTGCCGACGACCAGGCTCTCCAGCCAGCCCTGGCCGTGCTTGCCGACGACGATCAGGCTGGCAGCCGTCTCGGCGGCGACCCGGGCGATGGTGGCGGCGGGTTCGCCTTCGGCCGTCAGTGTCTCGACCACACCGCCCGAGGCACCGGCCCGGGCCGCGATCGTCCCGAGCGCCGCCTCGGCCATGACCGGCCAGTGCGGCATGCTCGCCAGGATCGGCTGGGGCACGACATGGAGGATGCTGGTCCGCTCGGCCTTCGTCGCCAGGACTGCCGTAGCATGCTCGGCGCCGGCGGCGTGCGCCGAGAAGTCGGTGGCGAGGAGCACGTGGCGGAGTGTATCGGCGCAGACGGCCTCGCAGGTCTCGGCGGTAGCCTCGGCCGTGGGCTCGATCCACAGCAGCAGCACCGGCAGGCTGGTCTGTTGGATCACGCTGCTGGCGACACGGCCGAGGAAGAGCGATCTGATCCGGCTTTCGCTGCGCGAGCCGACGACCACGAGAGCCGCCCCGACCTCGGCGGCCAATGCCAGGATCGCTTCAGCCGGGCTGCCGGCGGGCCTGACGTGGACCTCGACCTCGAGGCCCTTCGCCCTGAGCGGGGCGGCGCGCTGCTCCAGCCAGGCGATGAGGTCGGGCTCGTGGCCGTAGCCCGCACCTTGCGCGTAGCCGACGCGGACCACGTGGGCGAGGATGAGCTTCTTCACCCCCCAGCGCTCGAGCTCGGCCAGGCACTCGGTGATCGGGGCCTCGGCCGGCGACAGGTCCAAGGCGACGAGCGCGGTCTCGAACATCAGCTTCGCCCTTCCCGGGCGGCAACCCGGCCGGCACCGATCCTCGTCTCCTCGGCCGGGAACCAGGCCTGCGTGCGGTTGGCGAAGGCGACGAGCGAGAGCATGACCGGAACCTCGACCAGCACGCCCACGACGGTGACCAGTGCTGCACCGGAGTTGAGGCCGAAGAGGCCGATGGCGACGGCGACGGCGAGCTCGAAGAAGTTCGAGGTGCCGATCAGCGCACAAGGCGCTGCGACCTTGTACGGGACCCGCCAGACCCAGGCCGCGGTGTAGGCGATCGCGAAGATGCCGTAGGACTGGATCAGCAGCGGCACCGCGATCAGCACGATGAGCAACGGCTGGGCGAGGATGACATGGCCCTGAAAGCCGAACAGGAGGACCACGGTGGCGAGCAGGCCGATCACCGAGAAGGGCTTGATCCGGGCGGTGAAGCGTTCGACTGCGACCTCCGCTGGGGCCTCGCCCGGCCCCGCCGTTCGGACCAGTCGCTGCCGTGTCCAGGCCCCGGCGGCGAGCGGGATGACGACGTAGAGGACGACCGAGAGCAGCAGGGTCTCCCAGGGCACCTCGAGATCGGTGACGCCGAGCAGGAGTGCCACGATCGGGGCGAAGGCGAAGATCATGATGACGTCGTTCACCGACACCTGCACCAGCGTATAGTTCGGATCGCCCCGGGTCAGCTGCGACCAGACGAAGACCATGGCGGTGCAGGGCGCCGCACCCAGGAGGATCAGGCCGGCGATGTACTGGCCGGCATCGGCGGGGTCGATCAGGTCGATGAAGAGATAGTGGAAGAAGAGCACGCCCAGGGCCGCCATGGAGAAGGGCTTGATCAGCCAGTTGACGACGAGCGTGATGATCAGGCCCTTGGGCCGCTCGTGCACCCGCTTGATGCTGGTGAAGTCGACGGCCACCATCATGGGATAGACCATGGCCCAGATCAGCACGGCGACGACGACGTTGACCGAGGCGTATTCGAGGCTGGCGAGCGTGCCGAAGAGGCCGGGCATGAGGCTGCCGAGCGCGATGCCGGCGGCGATGCACAAGGCCACCCAGACCGAGAGATAGCGTTCGAAGAGGGACATGGCGGGCTTTCGCGACGGGTGGCGGGGTTCAGGCGGGCTGCAGGCGGCGATGTCGCGGCTCTCGGTGACGCGCGGTCAACCGCAGCAGCCGGTCGCGGCGCACGGCCACTCGCTCGCGGCCGGTGCCGGCGCGCCGGTGCTCTCGGCCGCCGGGCCCAGCAGCTCGTCGGCGAGGTTCAACAGATGTTTGGCCGCGGCGTTCTCGACCATCGCGCCGATCGCCACGGCTTCCCGCATCGCTTCGCCCGAGACGCCGAGCTTGCTCGCCTGGTCGCAATGGAACGTCAGGCACGGCTCGCAGCTGGCGCCGATGGCGGCCCCGATCGCGATCAGCTCGCGCACCTGTCCGCTCAGCACCGGTGCCTCGCCGGCCACCCCCGCCAAGCTGGCGAGCTCGTCGCGGCTCGGGAAGCGGCCGTGGCTCTTGACCTCGCCGCCGATGACGATGGCCGGCAGATCGCGATCGCCACCGGTCTCCAGCAGTGCCCTGATCGCCGGGTTGCCGAGGAAGCGCTCCGGCTCCTGCGACAGATTGATCCGCTCGACCTCGACCCCCTGGCGTTTCAGCCAATCGAGATCGCCGGCGAACCGGGCGAGCAGAGGATCGGCCTCCGGGCCACAGACGCCGGTCGAGGAGCAGGTGGCGGGATCGTAGACGGTGACGGCAGACATGGGTGCTGTCCTTCAGCTGGCGGTCGTCGGCTGCGGTGCGGCACAGCGGTCCGGCTCGACGAGCGAGCATGGCTCGGCTCGGATCGCCTCGAGCAGGCCTTCGAGCGGCACCAGCGCTTCGGGACGCAGCGCGTAGCAGACGCGGGGACGCTCGATCTCGCCCTGGATGATGCCGGCGGCCTTGAGGATCCTGAGATGCTCGGAAACCGTGGATTGGGCGAGGCCGATGTCGACGACGATGTCGCCGCCGATACAGCTCTCTCGCTCGAGCAACAGGCGGACGATGCGGATGCGCGCCGGATGGCCGAGCGCCTTGGCGACGGCGGCGACGGCGTCGGGATCGATCCTGTCTTCTGCCACGCTTGCACGTTCGGCGAACCGGCTCAGCATCGGAAACCTCATCGTTATTCGACGATAAACGATAGATGGGCATGGCCGGATTGCGTACAAGACTTCCAGGGCCGCGGCTCTCCGATTGATCTATGTCAATGCCGACCGGGTCATCCTGCCGCTCTGATGCTTCGAGATCGATCGAACGAAAAGAACAGGCAGGGTGGTTTGGCGCGACCAATGACCGAGTCGGCGCGGGTGACGATCGACGGGGCGGCTTGTCTGGCCGTGGCCTCGCCGCTCGACGCCTGTCGGCGCTGTGTCGATCTTTGCCCGACGCAGGCGATCGCCCTGGCCGAGCGGCAGATCGGGGCCACGGCGGATCGCTGTGTCGGCTGCGGGCGCTGTGCCGCGGTTTGTCCGACCGAGGCGATCGGTGTGCCGGGCTTCGCCGCCGTGCCCTCGGGTCCGGTCGAGTGCGCCAGGGTCGCTGAACGTGACCGGTTGCCGGGCGCGGCGGTGGTGCCGTGCCTGGGTGGCCTTCGCGCCACGGATTTTCTCGAGAGTGGGCCGGTGCCGGTCGATCGCGGCTGGTGTGCGCATTGTCCGGCCGGTGGGGTCGACGCCCCCTGGGCGGCTGCCGTGGCCGATGCCGATGCGGTCCGGGCCTGGCTCGGGCTCGAGGCTGTCCGGGTCGAGCGCGAGCCATTGCCGAGCCGCCGCGCCCTGCCCTTGCCGGAGCATCTCGATGCGCGGGGTGCGGTGCTTCGCGGGTTGTTTCGCCGGGTGACAGAAGAGGCGCCTGCTCCTTCGGTCGCGGCCGCCGTGCGGCGGGTCGAGCCACGGGCGGTGCTGCACCGGGCGGCGGTGATCGCGGACCGGGCGGGCCGGCCGGCGCCGGCTGCGCTCCTGCCGGCTGTCACGGTGAGCGAGGCGTGCGATGCCAATCGCGTCTGCATTGCCGCCTGTCCGACCTCGGCCTTGGCGGTCGCCAGCGATGCGGCCGGCACCGGGCTCGATGTCGACGCCGCGCGCTGTACCGCCTGCGGGGTTTGTGCTGCGGCCTGTCCGACAGGTGCGATCACGGTGACCCCGCGCGGCGACGGCGAGGCGGCGGGGCCTTATCCGTTGACCCGCGATCCGCTGCGCGCCTGCCCCGCGTGCGGCCAGCGCTTCAAGCCGGTGGACGGGGCCGAGGTCTGCTCGGTCTGCACGAATGAGCGCGAAGTGGCGAAGCTCGGCTTCGATCTGATGCGCGGGCCACGCCACGCCATCCCTTCACGACCATCCGCCGGGCACAGCACCCGGTTGGTGCACTGAGCCAAAGCGAGGAGGTGCTGCGATGAACGCGACGATCCTGGATACCACCCGCAGACGCTTTCTCGCGGCCTCCGCCGCGGGTGGGGCTGCGACCTCTGCCCTCTGTGTGGGGGCCCTCGGTGTGGGCAGCGGCGTCGGCACGACGCCCGAGGCCAAGGCCCAGCCGGTTCCCGGCGAAACGAAGATCGTCAAGAACATCTGCCACCAGTGCCCGGCGCGCTGCGGCATCGACGTCTACGTGACCAACGGCCGGGTGCACGCCATCCACGGCTCGACCGAGCATCCCATCGCCAACGGCAAGCTCTGCCCGAAGGGGCCCCTGGGTGCCTACGTCCTCTACGATCCGGACAGGTTCAAGGGGCCGATGCGGCGCACCAACCCCAACAAGGGGCGGAACGAGGACCCGGGGTTCGTGCCGATCTCCTGGGACGAGGCGCTGGGGATCGTCGGGGATCGCCTCAACGGGCTCAGGGAGCGGGGCGAATCGCACCGCTTCGCGCTGCTCTACGGCCGTGGCTGGGGAGCGTCGGATGCCGGGCTGCAGGGGACGTTCGGCCAGCTCTACGGCTCGCCCAACGTCGCCATCGGCCACAGCTCGATGTGCTCGGACGGCAGCATCAAGTCGCGGCAGTTCACCGACGGCAACGGCTCCTACAACGCCCACGACTTCAGGAACTGCAACTATCTTCTGATGTTCGGCGTGGGCTTCCTCGAGGCCTTCCGCCCCTACAACAACAACATGCAGGTCTGGGGCTATATCCGCGGCGAGAAGACGCCCAAGACCCGGGTGACCGCGGTCGACGTGCACGCCAACGTCACGACGGCGGCTGCCGATCGCGGGCTCTTCATCAGGCCCGGGACCGACGGGGCGTTGGCGCTGGCCATTGCGCACGTGATCCTGACCGAGGGCCTGTGGGAGCGCTCCTTCGTCGGCGACTTCCGGGATGGCCGCAACCGCTTCGCGGCCGGGCGCAACGTCGGTGCGGCGACCTTCGAGGAGAAGTGGGTCAAGGGCCTGGTCGAGTGGTGGAACATCGAGCTCAAGGACCGCACGCCGGAATGGGCCGCCGAGGTGACCGACATCCCGGCGCGCATCATCACCCGGGTCGCCCGCGAGTTCGGCTCGACCCGGCCGGCCATGGCGATCTTCGAGCGCGGCGCGCATGCGCACTCCAACGGTGTGTTCAACGGCATGGCGATCCACACGCTGAATGCGCTCGTCGGCGCGCTCTTCGCCGAGGGCGGCATGATGTACCAGATGGGGCCGTCCTATGGGCCCATGCCGGTCGATGCCGCGGACTATATGGACGACTGGGCAAGAGACGGCGCCTGGAAGCAGCAGCCGCGGATCGACCTCAAAGGCCACGAGGACGGCTATCTCCTGGCCAACAACATGATGCAGGACGTCGGCCCCAACCATCTCCGGGGTGAGCCCTACAAGCTCGACACCATGATGTTCTTCTGCACCAACCCGATCTGGACCGCCCCCAACGGCCAGGTCTGGGAGGAGGCCTTGAAGGACGTCTTCATCATCGAGACCTCGCCGTTCCCAAGCGAGACCGCGATGTATGCGGACGTGGTCCTGCCCGATCACACCTATCTCGAGCGCTACCAGGATTCGCCGACATACCCGTTCGAGGGCTATCCGCTCACCCAGCTTCGGGTGCCGGCGGTCGAGCCGCTCTACGACACCAAGTTCTTCGGCGACACCCTGATCGAGATCGGCAAGCGGATCAACGGGCCGATGGGCGAGTACTATCGCCAGCTGGAGGGTGCGGAGAACGTGCTCCGCCATCTGGCCAAGGGCTTCGCCGACAACCCCGGTGACAACGGCGTCACGGACTTCGACAGCTGGGCCGAGAAGGGGGTGTGGTACAAGAAGCCCTACATCTACCGGCAGGTCCGGGGCGAGTTCTTCGAGTGGGACGGCCAGGGCTACAACCGGCTGATGGACGCGGACGAGGTCAAGGAGAAGCTGCTCCGCACCCCGTCCGGCAAGTTCGAGATCCGCTCCGGGATGCTCGAGGCCAATGCCGACTGGATATCGTCGAAGACCGGCCGCGATCCCGCCAAGCTGATGTTCCCGATCTGGGAGGAGCCCGAGCATCCGGGCGGCGGCGACCTCTTCCTGGTGACGCCCAAGGTGGCGCTGCATGCCGAGGGCCGCGGGGCCAACATGCCGGTGGTGATCGCCTATCTGCAGCCGGTGATGGGTGGCCGCGGCACGGCGTTCATGGAGATCAACCCGGTGACGGCGCGAGAGCGTGGCATTCGCGACGGCGACCTCGTCCGGGTCACCTCCGACGTCGGCTCGATCGAGACCTACTGCAAGTATTTCGAAGGGACCAGGCCCGACACGCTGGTCCTGCCGATGGAGCACGGCCATTGGGCGCACGGCCGCTGGGCCGAGGGCCGCAAGCCCGGGCACAGTGGCGAGGTGACGGTCAACCAGAGCGACCGGCTCACCGGCCAGTGCGCCTACTACACCACCAAGGTGCGCATCGAGCGCGCCTGAGCCAGCCGGAACGAAGGAGGTATCCCATGACGAAATGGGGCATGGTCATCGACCTCGAGAAGTGCACCGGCTGTCAGGCCTGCACGACCGCGTGTGCGATGGAGAACAACCGCCTGCCGGGCGAGAACTGGCAGGACGTGCTGTTCTACCACGAGGGCACCTATCCGAATGTCAACCTGTCCTGGCTGCCGCGGCCCTGCATGCAGTGCGAGAACCCGTCCTGCGTGCATGTCTGCCCGACCAAGGCCACCTGGAAGACCGACGACGGTGTCGTCCTGGTCGATTGGGACAAGTGCATCGGCTGCAAGTACTGCATGATCGCCTGTCCCTATGGCGTGCGCTTCTACATGGACGAGAGCCCGGTGGTCGAGCCGGACCTGAAGGCGATCTTCCCCGGCAGCAACGGCCGCATCTGGGATCCGCCCTGGCGCATGCCGGATGCCACCGAGAACCGCAATCTGGGCATCGGCATCCAGCCCAAGGGCGTCGTCTCCAAGTGCACCTTCTGCTACCACAAGATCAGCCAGGCCCCCGAGGGCGTCGCCGATCTCGACGAGGACGATCCGGAAACGAAGGAATACACGCCGGCTTGCGTGCGCGTCTGTGCACCCAAGGCGCGTTATTTCGGTGACCTCGACAATCCGGAGAGCAAGGTGAACGAGCTGATCGCCGACAAGGGCGGCGTGCGGCTCAAGGAGCAGACCGGCAACCGGCCACAGGTCTATTACCTCTCCGGTGGCGGCAGCCCGGTGGTCCCGGGTCGCCGTGACGGCGACGAGAGCTGAGGGAGGATCATGCCATGACCACCGAATCGAACACCATCTACCGCAACGGCTACCTCTTCTGGGCGGTCCTCGCCGCTGCCATCCTCACCTCGGGCTTCGTCCTGAGCCAGACGAAGACGATCGGCGGTGCGGCCTTCAACACCACCAATCTCGGCGTCTTCTGGGGCCTGCCGATCGTCGTCTACGACACCTTCCTTCTGGCCTCGACCGGCCTCGTCTTCATCGCCAGCCTGTCGCTCGTCTTCGGCCTTCGGGAGTTCGACCCGATCGTCAAGCGCTGCATCTGGCTGGCCCTGTCCGGCCTGGTCGGTGCCGTGGCCGTGCTCTTCATGGAGCTGGCGTATCCCATCCGCGCCCTCGTCCTCTCGCCGATGAACCTGCAGTTCCAGTCGCCGTTGTTCTGGAAGATCCTCCTGGTCGCGACCTACACCATCCTGCTGCTCGGCCTGATCCTGCGGCTGCAGACGGTGCACGAGGTGCGCGAGGCCAAGGCCGTGGCGGTGCCGACGCTCCTGGTCGCGATCGGCATCGCGCTGGTCGCCGGCAGTGTCTACGGGCTGATGGCGATGCGGCCGATCTGGTTCGGCGGCGAGGTGCCCGTGGTCTTCCTGATCGAATCGCTGGTCGGCGGGTTCGCCTTCACCGTCTTCTTCACCTACCTCGCCTACGGCTTCTCCACCCGCAGCATGCCGCTCGAGCTGCAGAGGCTGTTCGGCGGCAATCTCGGTCGGCTGTTCGCGGTCGTCATCGGCCTGCATCTCCTGCTGCATGCCGGGCGGGCGATCACCGGGCTCTGGAGCAACGCCGACGGCATGCAGGTCTGGCAGCACACGGTGAGCCAGCCGCTCTGGCATATCGGTTTTTGGGGTGGCATCGTGCTGCCGCTCGCAATGCTGGCCTCGCACGGCATACGGCAGTCGCCGATCGCCCAGATCCTCGCCTCGATCCTGGTGCTGCTCGGTCTCTTGATCGCCCGCTACGAGTTCATCATCGGCGGCCAGCTGGTGCCGCTGTTCAAGGGCAGCTGGGCACCGGACCTCCTGGCCTACACCCCGACCTTCGTCGAGTGGATGCTGCTGGTCGCCGGCATCTTCGTCGCCAATGCCGTCTACGCCTTCGGCGATTGGCAGCTCGATCTCGAGGACGACACGCCCCTGGCCGAGGAACCGGTTCGGCAGCCGGCCGAATAGTTGCCTCGACCCTTCTGGGCGGGGGTCGCCGAGCCGACCGCCGCCCTGGTCTTTTCGGATGACGAGAATGCCCGCCGCGACCGAGCGCTACGCCACCCGTGCCGCCTTCTTTCTCACCCTCGCCCGCGCCTTCGCCCCGCCGCGGGAGCCGGCCGTGGCGGCGGCGTTTCGCGACGATCTGCCGCTCGACCTCGAGGAGATGGCGACAGAGCTCGGTTACGACATCGCTGCCGCAGCCTCGCTCCTGCGCGAGGCCACGGCCGGGCTCGAGGGGCCGGATGCCCTGCTGCGGCTCTATAGCGGGCTCTTCTTGACGCCGCCGGTGCCCGCCCATCTCAATGCCGCGATCTATCTCGACGGGGCGGTGCTCGGCAACGCCGCCTTCGAGATCGAGCAGTGGTACGCCCGGCACGGCTTCGTCCGCCAGCCCGAGTTTCACGATCTCCCGGACCACGTCACGGCCGAGCTCGAGTTCGTCTTTCTCCTCTTCAACCGTGCCGCCGAGGCGATGGCGGCGGGTGAGTCGATGCAGGCCCTGGCGCTTGCCGCCGAGTCCAGGCGGTTTCTTGCGGCCTTCCCGCGGCGCTGGATCAAGGGGTTGCGGCCGGGGCTGGAGAAGGCCTGTCGCGAGCGCAGCCTGCCGCCGGTCTATCTGGCCCTGGCCGAGGCCCTGGAGGCGGCAATCCTCGGCGAGATCGCCCAGGACCCGAGCACCACGCCCGAGGCCGCGGTGACCGCCCTCCCGGCCGGCAGCAATCGCGGCTTCGGGGCCCCCACGGCAGCGGACCTGGCCGAGATCGCGGTCAAGCTCGAGGCGCATGGCCTAAACTTCGATCATGTCCGGGCAAGGCCGGAATGGGACCAGGCCACCTATGTGGGGCGGCGCGCGATGGCGGACAGCGCAACCTGACCGCGGCCTCGTCAGCCTCGAGCTCGAGACCTTCTCCATCCGCCGCGACGCCGGTCTCGTCTTTCGCGAGCGGGCAGTCCCCAGCCACGCCGCCCTCCGCGTGGCGCACCACCTCCGGCAAATCTGCGACACGCTGCATTCGGAAAACTGAGAACTGGGCGGGGAACGCCCCGATCCCGATCGTCCCGGCCCGTGATCGCCCCAGCCCACATGCACCGCGACTGCCGCAAACGCCCCGCTACGGCCCAGAAACGTCAACCCCTCGACCACGCAGCTCAGCCAAAACCGGGTCGCCCGGGCTCACCGGGGTGGCGAAGAGATGGAGCGTCCGCAGCTGGCCGAGGCCGGCGATCGGCTCGAGGCTGCTCACCGAGGTGTTGGAGAGATCGAGCCACTCCAGCTGGCGGAGGCCGGCGACCGGCTCGAGGCTGCTCACGCGGGTGCCGGCGAGATGGAGCCTTCGCAGCTGGCCGAGGCCGGCGACCGGCTCGAGGCTGCTCACCGGGGTGTTGGAGAG
>DAIRDJ010000008.1:0-29775 GCA_036796215.1 Geminicoccaceae bacterium | reverse complement strand
CCGAGGCCGGCAACCGGCTCGAGGCTGCTCACCGAGGTGTCGGAGAGATCGAGCCATTGCAGCTGGCCGAGGCCGGCGACCGGCTCGAGGCTGCTCACCGGGGTGTTGGAGAGGAACAGCCCTTGCAGCTGGCCGAGGCCGGCAACCGGCTCGAGGCTGCTCACCGAGGTGTCGGAGAGATCGAGCCCTTGCAGCTGGCCGAGGCCGGCGACCGGCTCGAGGTTGCTCACCGGGGTGTTGTAGAGATAGAGCTCTCGCAGCTGGCCGAGGCCGGCGAGCGGCTCGAGGCTGCTCACCTGGGTTCTCGAGAGATTGAGCGATTCCAGCTGGCCGAGGCCGGCGATCGGCTCGAGGCTGCTCACCGGGGTGTAGGAGAGATCGAGCCCTTGCAGCTGGCCGAGGCCGGCGATTGGCTCGAGGCTGCTGACCGACGTTCCCACGATATCCAGCTCAGCGGGCGTCTCCGGGCTGCGCGCCAGGATCGTCGCGATCGCCGGCACGGCCGACCGGAGGACATCGTCGGTCACCTGCGGCGCCGGTTCAACAATGTTCCCAGGAAAATCGAACATCAGTGGCTGCGCACCACCGCCGGTGATGGTCACGCCCCGCTGCTGCAGCGTCTGCCGCGCTGCTTCCTCCTCCCGCAAGGGGGCGAGCGTCGTCCGGTCGTAGACCGCGAAGCTCCCGGCGCCAACGACCAGCGCCAGCCCGGCGGCTATCGCCACGCGCCGGCTGAGCCGCGCTGTCCGTGCCTGCTCGGCCGCTGCCTGGAGCGGGCGCATCGTCGCCAGCCACGCCTTGTCGAAGAGCCGGGCGTAGAGCCGGTTGCGGATCGCAAGGTTGCCGTCGGCAGCCCGCTTGACGAGACCGGAGAGCTTGAGCTCGGCCAGCGCCAGCGAGGCGGTGTCCGGAACGCGCTTGCCGTCGAGCAGCCGGCCGTAGATCTCGAGGCTCTGCGCGCCGTGCGTCAGCCGCTCGTCGAGGAAGGCCAGGATCGGCGCGAAGTGGGTGTCGGTGCGGACCCTGTCCAGCCTCTCGAACTGGCTGGCCACGGCGCGATCGACCTCGGCATCGCCCGCCACCGGCTGGAGGGCCAGGCGCTGGCAGAGCAGCACGGTGAGGTAGGGATGGCCGCCGGTCCAATAGAGAACCCGGTCGAGCAGGCTGGCCGCCGCGGCCGGCTCACGGCCGAGCGCCGCCTCCAGAGGCGAGAGATCGTCGAGCGCCCGATCGAAATCCCGCAGCTCCAGCGTCTCGCCGACATTGTAGGGCGTCGTCCGCCGGTCCTTGATCAGCTCGTTGGGCGTCGCCACGCCGATCAGGCAGAAGGCGAGCCGCCCATAGGCCGGCTCGATCGCCCGCTCGTTGTAGATGCTGCGCAGCGCCAGGAAGAGGTCGTCGGTGTAGGCGAGCTTCAGCGTGCTGTCGATCTCGTCGAGAAAGACCACGACCAGTCCCTGGATCGCCTCGAGCACGACCTCGCGAAAGAAGCGCACCAGCGTCTGGCTCGCCGTCAGGCCCGGCTCCTCGGCCCAGAACGCGTCGGCCACGAACGGCACCCGCAGACTCCGCGCGATCTGTTGTGTCAGGCCGCGGAAGTACCGCTCGGCATTGTCCGGGCTGCCGAGCTGGGTGAGGTCGATATAGTCGGAGCGGACGCCCAGCCGGTCGCGCAGGTGGCGCCGCGCCCGCATCACCAGGGACGACTTGCCCATCTGCCGCGAGGTCAGGATGTTGACATATTGGCCGCGCGCCAGGAGGTCGACCACCCGGTCGTCTGCCTCGCGCTCGATGTAGACATGCTTGTCCGGCACCAGCGTGCCGCCGGGCTGAAGCTCCAGCGGTTCCACCGAGGTATCGGTATCGTCGTTCAAATCGGTCACAATGTCTGGCGGAAGAACCGGGCATAAAGCCGGTTCGCCGGCACGATCCGGCCGTCGACCCGGCGGACGAGACCGCCGCCCTTGAGCCGCTCGTAGACCATCTCGTCGTTGCCCGGCACCGTGCACTGGTGGATCACCTGCCGCATGGCCTCCACAAGCTTGCCGTCCCGGAGCTTCATCAAGAGATGCTTGAGATGATGGCCGAACGGCCCGTCACCGTCGGCGGCCGTCGCCAGCAGAGTATCGAAGCCGATGCCGCCCGCGCGCGCCATCTGATAGAACGCCTCCCGCACGAGGTAGGGCTGTCCACCGGTTTCCTCGACCAGTTCGCGGAGCTGGCCGTCGCTCAGCGGCTGGCCGTGCATCGTGTTGAACTCGGCGCATTGCTGGTCGTCGAACCGCGGCAGATGCACCAGTTCGCCGACATTGAAGGGCGACTGGCTCGGGTCCGGGATGAACAGGAAAGGCTCGGTCGCCACGACCAGGGCGATGTCCACCTTGCTCCATGGCAACGTGTCGTCGGCGCGGTGATTGTGCCAGGCCCGAATCATGGCGAAGAAGGTCGTGCCGTAGGGCTGAGCCAGAATCTGGTCGGCTTCGTCGAAGGCGAGCACCAGCGGCTTCGTCAGGGCAGCCAGGATCTCGTCTTCGAAATACTCGGTCAGATCCGAAGGCGCTCGTATCCCGCTGAGATCGGCGCGCGGCAGCTTCAACCGGCGGCGGACCTGACGCGCCACATGGGCAAGCAGCGTCGGCAGGTCAGAAAGCACGGTCTCGTCGAGTTGGAAATCGACGGCCGCGATCGCCTTGTCGCGCGCTGCGGCACCGGCCGAGAAGCGCTGGAGCAGGCTCGACTTGCCCATCTGCCGCGGCGCCATCAGGACCGCCGTGATGCCGTCGCTGCGCGCCGTGAGCCGATCGATGACGTCGTCGCAGGCGCGCCGCACATAGGCGGGGTCGCCCGGCTTCATCGAGCCCGTCGTGCTGACGAGGCTGCCGAGATCGATCTGCGGGCGCGGCCGGGGCGGTGCCATGGGGTCGATATCGCAGGCCGCCGGGCCGGCGCTGGTGGCACTGGGCGATGGCCCGCGTACCATGCCCGAGCGGTCGAGCTGGGGCGCGGTCGTGGCGGGGGTCGCCGTTGCGATCAAGGCCTGCACCACGCGCGCCTTATCGTCGGGTGATCGCCAGGAGACATAGTTGATGCGGTGCAGGTAGCTCGAGAGCTCGTAATCGAGCGGCCCGTCGAAGGCCACGCGGACCGGCAGGATGCCCGGCTGCCCGTGCTCGACGCGCCGTCGGTGCGCCAGACGGATTTCGCCGAGCACCATCTCCGAGTGCAGTGCATCGGCGGAGAGCAGCGGCACGAGGAAATCGCATTGGGCAATCGCCTCCTCGATGCTCTTGACCCAGTCGACACCGACCGGCATCGCGACATCGATGAACACCTCGTGACCCGCTCTGGTGATCGCCTCTTTGAGCAGGCCCACAAGCTCGTTGTCCGGCGTCGCCGAGCGGCGGTAGGAGATGAAGAAGCGGGCCGGTCGGCCGGCGACCGTGGGGCCGGCCATCGACGGCGCGGCGGACTCGAGGGCTTCTGACTCGGCCGGGCCATCGAAGATGTCTTCGAGAAAGCGGAGCACGCTCTTGTGGACCAGCGCATTCCGGCTCGCCGGCTTGCAAATGGCAAAATGATCGGCGTCGATGGCGATCGGCGGCGAGCCGACGAGGCCCGGATCGGCGCTGACCTCGTCGACGACGCGAACACCCTTGGTGTCGCGCTTCTCGAAGAAAGCGCGAACCGGGATGTCGCGGCTGCTGACGTGGTTGCGAAACCAGGTGTTGAGATCGCGCAAGGCGGCAGCACTGTGCTCGAGGTCGCCCACGGCCGCCGTCGGCCGCAGGCCGAGCAGCCGGCCCAATCCGTCGAGATAGTTGGCGAGCCGTGCGCCTGCATGTGGGGTGGAAAGGAACACGAGCCCGGCCGTCCGGCGTCCGATCTCTTGCCACTTGGCCGAGCCGTGCCCTTCGGCCGTCCGCATCATCTGCTTGACCACAAGCCCGCCGAGGCTGTGGCAGACATAGATGATCGGCCGCTTGCCGAGGCCGTCGGCTTCCAACAGCGCCAGGATGTTGCCGGCCCGATCGGCCAGCGGCATGGCACCACCGAGCCAACCCGAGGCTTCGGCATCATAGCCGAGCGACCAGATCGCCGCCCGATCACGATCAGCGGCCAGCCACAGCGGCCAGGACCCGTCCGCGCCACCGGCGCTTCGCCAAGTGCCGTCCGCGTCACCACCGAGCCCGTGGACGAAGATCACGTCGCACTGGGCATTCGCCCTGTCCTGCCCGTCGATCGCGCGCGAGTCCGGCCTCGGCCTCCACCTCCGGTCGATTCGGCGACCACCGGCTCGCGCGGCTCGAGGTCTGGGTAGAGGATGGTGTGGTCGCCGTGGGTGTTGGAGTGGATCTCGTAGCCCGGAAAGGTTGTCATCCCCCAGGTCGCCTCGGCCGCCCGCAGGAGGTCGAAATGCCCGGCCCATTGCCGGCGGAGGCGGGCAAAGCCCTCGACGTGGATGTCACCGTAGAACGGTTGCCGGCCGAAGCCGGCGGCGAGCGGGGTCAGGCGGGCGGGCAGACGGGCTTTCAGCATGACGCCTCCGCGGCGAAGGTGAACTCCAGCCTCGTCTGCCAGCTTTCGCCGGGCAGCAGCACGGGCCCGGGCAGGCTGCGCCCGTCCGAGGTGCGGGCCGAGGTGGCGGGCTCGATCGCCAGGATGCCACGCCCCGGGCGCGGGTCGGACCAGAACTGGAGGTAGGGCAGGGACGCCGTCGGCGCCTCGACGGTCAGGCGAAACCCGGGCCAGGGGCCCAACGGGCCACGCGCCGCCACGACGCGCGCGGCGGTGCCCGAGACCTTGTGGCAGGTGACGCTCGGGACGGAGCCCTCGTCGCGGATCGGCGCACCGTTCAGGCTGACCCTGGTGCCCGGTGTCACGGCCGGATAGCCGAGATTGAGGTGGTAGAGCAGGTGCAGGGCCGTGGGTTCCGGGCCGATGTTCTGGACGCGGTCGACGATGCCGAGCCGGGTGCCGCCGATGGGTGCTGCGATGCGGCGGGCGAGGCGAAGGCTGCTGCCGCCCAGATGGGCCGAGACGACCTCGCCCTCGGCGACCAGAACCGGCTCCGCGGCTGCCCAGTCCGCACCATGCCGGGAGATTCGGGCAGGCGTCAGCGGCAGATGCCCGTGCAGCGGCCGGCCGCCGGCGGGCTGGCGCACATGGTCGAGGCCGCAGGTGACGAGAAAGCCCGAGAGCACGCGCTCGAAGCCGGTGCCGCCGTCGCTTTCGGCGTGGTAGAGGCCGGGCGCGACGTAGCCCGAGGGGTGCTCGAAGGCGACCGGCATGCCGCGCCACCAGAGCGGGCCGATATCCATCGTCCGGTCGGCCAGCACCCAGAAGTCGAGGCCGCCGCCGGTCGAGAAGGCGAGTGCCCGCACGCCGCGCTCGGGCCCATCGTCGAGCACGATCTGGCGCACGGCCGCGAGCTGGCGGGGATCGCCGGCGGCGGCGGGATCGAAGGCGAGCGGGCCGGTCAAGGGGCGGGTGGCTCGAGGGCGACCCGGGCGAAGGCCTCGGTCGGTGCCGCGAGATCCTGCATCAGCCGGGCCATGACAAGGGCCAAGCGGGCCTCGAGCGCCGGATCGTCCAGCGGGTGCTCCTGGCCCGGGTCGGCCTCGAGGTCGAAGAGGCGAGTCTCGTCCTCGAGGAGCGCGCCCGGGCCATAGACGTCGTACATCGGCGAGCGGTCGGTGACCGGCACCTCGAGCAGCGGCGCTCCCTTGGTGAAGGGCATGGGCGGCGCGAGCTTCGCTCCGGCCAGCTCCTCGGGCGAGAAGAACGAGAAAATGTGGGTCGGCATCAGCGTGTACTGGTTGATCACCTGGGCCCGTAGATCGGGCGGGTAACGGTGGTAGGTGTAGCGCCCGTCGGTGACGTTGATGGCCCCGCCGAAATAGCCGAAGAGGGCGGCCTCGCGGGCCGACGGGGCGCCGCCGAGCAGCGGCAGCAGCGACTGGGCGCGGCACTCTTCGGGTGGCTCGACCCCATAGAAGTCGAGGAAGGTGGCGGCGAGATCGGCTGTCTGGGTCAAGGCCGAGCTGCGTGTGCCGGTGCGGCCGGCATGGCCCGGGTGATGGATGAAGAGCGGGATGTGGGCGATCTCCTCGTAGAGGCTCATCCGGTTCTTCGCCCAGAAGTCGTGCTCGCCCAGAAGAAAGCCGTGGTCGGTGGTGACCACCAGCGCCGTGTCCCGCCAGAGATCGTGCCGATCGAAGCGGTCGAGCAGCCGGCCGAGCAGGGCGTCGCAGAGGGCCACGGTCGCATAGTAGTTGGCGCGCAGCTCCGCGCACTCCTCGGGCAGCTCCTCGACCCGGCCGTAGCGCGGCCAGTCGAGCACGGGGCCCCGCCAGCCCGTGTCGAAGCGCTCCTTGAAGGAGCTCGGGGCGTGGAACGGCTCGTGCGGGTCGAAGGTCTCGACCTGGACGAGCCAGTCGTCGGCCCCGGCATTCCGGTCGATGAAATCGAAGGCGGCATCGAACACCTGGACCGAGGGGAAGTCCGCCTCCTCGCGGATGAACTCGCGGTTGACGATGTTCTGCGACTTGTAGTTGCGCCGCGCATCCGAGAACTGCTGGGCATGGTATTTCTCGCGCAGCCGCTGCCAGTGCGGCTGGACCATGGCCTTCCAGGGGTCGCCCTCCTGGCCGCGGATGAATTCGTAGCTGTCGTAGCGATTGTGGTAGGTGGCCCCGCCATCCTCCCAATAGTGGAAGTGGTCGGTGATCAGGTGGCTGTAGACGCCCACTTTCGCCAGCAGCTCCGGGAACGCGTTGTCGAAGGGCTCCATCGGTCCCCAGCTGCGATGCAAAAAGCTCAGCCGGCCGGTCAGCAGGTCGCGCCTGGCCGGCATGCAGGGCAGCGAACCCACATAGTGCCGGTCGAAAGTCACGGCCCGCTCGGCCAGGCGGTCGAAGGCCGGGGTCGGAATGCGCGTCCCGCCATAGGGGCCGAGCAGGTGGCGGTTGAGCGAGTCGAAGAGGACGAAGACGGTTTTCATGGCGTGCCTCGCGAGGGTCGGGTGCCGGCTACTTGACCGCACCCGCGGTCAACCCGCGGACGATGAAGCGCTGGGCGACCAGGAGCAGGATGAAGGCGGGGAGGATCGAGAGGACCGAGGCCGCAGCCATCTCGGTGAACGCGATGGTGTTCTCCTGCGCATACTTGCCGATGCCGATGGGCACCGTGGCGGTGTGGCGCTGGGTCAGCGTCAGGGCCACCGGGAACTCGTTCCAGCTGAAGATGAAGGTGAGGATGCCGGTGGCAGCTAGGCCGGGCCTGGTGATCGGCACGATGACGTGGCGGATGATGGCCGGGGTGGTGGCGCCGTCGATGACGGCGGCCTCGATCAACTCGCCCGGCACGTCACGGACGAACACGCCCATCATCCAGAGCGCCATCGGCAAATGCAGCGTGGTGTGGGCGAGGATCAGCCCGAGATAGGTGTTGTCGAGGCCGACGGCGCTGAACATCACGTGCCAGGCGCCGGCCAGCGTGATCGGCGGGACCATGTGAAAGACCACCGACCAGCCGAGCAGCGAGTGGAGCACCCAGGCCGGCCATTTCAGCCGGTAGAGCGAGTAGGCGGCGAGCGTCGCCACGACCAGCACGAGGACCATGCTGATCACGCCCACGATCATGCTGTTCTTGAAGTTGCGGACGAAGTCCGAGGCACTCGAAAAGAGAACGGTCGAGAAACTGTTGAGGTTGGGGGTGAACCAGAACCGGCCCATTAGGAGGTCGATCGGGTTCTTGAAGCCGGCGGCCACGATCCAGACGAAGGGGAAGATGACCAGGATCGAGAAGCCGATCAGGATCAGGTGGCGGGCGATCGTCGCCTGCAGGCTGGTGATGCCGCCCATCAGGCGTCGGCCTTCTGCTTGTTGAAGCGGGACGCGAGCGCGATCAAAAGCGCGATGACGACGAAGGTGGCGATCGAGATGGCGGCCCCGTAGCCCGCCTGGTCCTCGGTGAAGAAGCGGCGGTAGATGGTGAAGCTGATCACCTCGGTCGCGGTCCCGGGGCCGCCGCCGGTCAACAGGTAGATCTGGTCGAAGACCTTGAAGGCCAGGATCATGCGGAAGACGAAGATGACGACGATGGCCGGCAGCATCAGCGGCAAGGTGATGTACCAGAGCGTCTGCCAGGCCGAGGCGCCATCGATCTTGCCCGCGTCGTAGATGTCCTGCGGTAGCGATTCGAGACTGGCCAGCAGCAAGAGGAAGCAGAACGGCGTCCAGTGCCAGATGTCGACGACGATGACCGAGGCCAGCGCATAGGTCGAATCGCCGAGCCAGTCGCGCGGCGCCATGCCGAGCAGCGCCGAGAACTGGTTCACGACGCCGAAATCGAACGAGTACATCAGCTTCCAGATGGCGCCGATGACGATACCGGGCACCAGCACGGGCAGCAGGAAGGCCACGCGATAAAACTGTCGGCCGCGGACTACGGCCGAGGTCAAGGGCGCCAGGGCCAGGCCCAGCAACATCTGGATCGAGACGGCGACCACGGCGAAGACCGTGGTGTTCCAGACCCCGGCACGAAACAGCGTGTCGTTCGGTATGCGCGCATAGTTGCCACCGCCGACCCAGCGCCAGATCGCCTGCCGATCGACCCACGTCACGTCGTGCAGACTGAGCGCCAGCAGGTTGACCAGCGGCAGGATGGTGAGCAGGAGAAAGAGCAGGAGGGCCGGCGCCAGCGTCATGGTGCGCCAGAAGGGGTCGGTCCTCATGGCAGCCTCGCCGACGCCGCCCGGCCCTCGGCCGCTCGGCTAGTTGCGCCCGGCAATGGGGGCGTCGTAGCCGGCGTCGGTCATGACCTGCGCGATCTCCAGGGCCGCCATGTCCATGGCCTCCTCGAGGCCGAGCTCGCCCGAGATCGCCTGGTTGAAGCGCAGCTCGGTCACCGCCAGGACCTGGCTCGCCTCGGGGATGACAAAGGTCAGCCGGGCCGTCGGCAGCGCGTCGGCCAGGGCCTGCATGTAGCGGTACTCCTCCTGGTCGGCGAGGTCGGAGGTCAGGACCGCACGGGAGACCGGGGGCGAGCCCGCCACGGCATAGGCGCGCTGCGCCTCGTCGGTCTGAAACCAGGCGAGGAAGGCCAGCGCCGCCTGCTTCCTGTCGTCCGGGATGTTCTTCGGGATGCCGCCCAGCCAATGGCCGAGCCCGGGCGAGGAGGGATGCTCTGCGGTGCCGGGAGGGGCGGCCTAGTCGACGAGGCCGACCACGGCCGATTGGGCGGGATCGTCGAAGAGGGCCGGTGCCGGGACGCCCTGGATGTGGCCGGCCCGGCCGGTCGCCATGTTCTGGATGACGTTGGTCTGGGTTTGGCCTGTGGTCGAGGGGTGGCCGACCTCGTTCGCCAACCAGAGATAGGTCGCCATGCCGGCGATGGTTACACGACCGGCTGCAGTTCCCATCGGGCCTTTTTTTATGCTGCTGGAATAGGTCGCAGGGCAGCGCGTTGTGAGGTTGATCCGCGGGCCATCTCTGCGACGGCAGCTGCGGCGAACCCAAGCTGGAGAGCATCCATGCAGTATTTCCGACTGATCAAGTCAGGGATCGACCCGGTGCCCTTTCTCGCGGAGATCGCCGGGATCGACAATGCCTGGGGCAGCGTCACCGGACGGCAGGAGAAGATCGCGGTGCAGCGCGAAGCCTTGGCCATTCCCCTGCGCGGGCTGAAGCGATCGGCGGTGGGCGAGAACAAGCGGCGCGACGTCCACGAGAGCCGGTGGACCACGACGTCCAAGAGCTATCCGCTGGCGCGCGCCTTGCTCGAACAGGTGGCCGACGAGCAGGACAGCCTGCTCAGCCGGGCCAAGATCGTCTGCCTGCCGGCCGGGCGGCGGGTCTACCCGCACATCGATCGTGGCGCGTACTACCGCCTGCGCAACCGCTACCATCTCGTGCTCAAGTCGACCGACGGCTCCTGGCTGAAGGCGGCGGACGAGGAAGTGCGGATGCGCGAAGGCGAGCTCTGGTGGTTCGACAACGACCAGATGCACGAAGCCCACAATGACGGCGAGTACGATCGCATCCACATGATCTTCGACCTGCTGCCCCGGGCGCGCGCAGCCGAGGCCTTTCCCGATCTGGCTGCGGTGGCCTGAACCGATGTTCGTTGAGCCCGCCTTGTCGACCGGCATGGGTCGGCTAGCCGATCCCGATGTCGTCATCGTCGAGCGACCCGGCCGGGGACGCCGAGAGCCGCCCGCCTGGCTTGCGCTGCCGCGGCGAATGGCGCCCGATGCCGAGCCGCTGGTGGCCGTCCACGGCATCGAGCGCGGCGCCGCGGAGCAGGCGAGGCTCTTTGCCGACCGGGCGGCTGCCCTGGGCCGCCCGGTCATCGCCCCACTGTTTGCCGCTCAGAGCTATCCGGGCTATCAGCGCGTGGTCGAGCGCGACCGGGCGGATCTGGCCCTCCTCGGGCTCCTCGACGCGCTCGCCGTCGAAGGTCTGGCGACCCGCCGTTTCGCGCTCTTCGGCTTTTCCGGCGGGGCGCAGTTCGCCCACCGCTTCGCCTGGCTCTACCCGCACCGGATCACCCGCCTCGCGGTGACGGCTGCCGGCTGGTACACCTTCCCCGACGCCGCGGCGTTTCCCTACGGCCTCGGTTCGAACAGCCGGCGTCGGCGCGACGTCGGTCCGAACTGCCGGGCCAATCTCGCCGACTTTCTCGCCCTGCCGATCGACGTCTTGGTGGGGAGCCTCGACAACGTCGTCGACCACAACACCCGCTCGGGTCCTGCCATCGACGCCCAGCAGGGCACCGACCGGCTGACCCGCGCCCGGCGCTGGACGGCGGCGTTGCGCCACGCAGCAGGCGCGCTCGGGCATGAGCCGGCGGTCACGCTGCATGTGCTCGAGGGCTGCGGCCACACGTTTCGCCAGTGCATCGAGCAGGGGGACCTTGCCCGCATCGTTCTGCCGACACCCGGGGGACTTTCGGCTGCCGCCACGCGCTCGCCCGGTGCGCCAACGCTCCAATAGCAGCCCGAGCTGCGCCTAACATCATACGAGGATCCAGCATGTCCAGCCACAGCTACCCGGACCGTCTGCTGCCCCGCCGCGCCAAATGGGCCTTCACGACCCGGCACGTCGATCGCACTCGATACGACAGCCTCGACCCTGACGTCGGCCGGGCGATCTCCGGCGATCTGCTCCTGGCGCGCGTCGAGGCGATCGGCACGCACCGCCGGCTGCAACTGGCCGAAGGGCGCCATTCCGACCTCTACCAGGATGACCTCGTGGTCGTTGCCTGCGGCGACCGCTACGCCAGCGACCAGTTCGAGGGCATCGCCGCGCTCGATCCCGCCGGCTGCGACCTGCTCGCGGGCGGCGGCGTCGCCGGCACCGCCCGCCACCAGCACGATCGCTTGAGCCGGCCGACGCGCCTCGTGCCCATCGGCCTCCTGGTCGATCCGCAAGGCCGGGTCTTGAACCTCGAGCAGTTCGCCATTGCCGCCGAGCCCGCCGGCCAGCGGCCGCTGGTCATCGGCGTCGTCGGGACCGCCATGAACAGCGGCAAGACCACCACCGTCACCAGCCTGGTCAAGGGCCTCGCCCGGGCCGGCCTGGAGGTGGCCGCGATCAAGGCCACGGGCACCGGCGCCTTCGGCGACGTGCACGCCTATGCCGACGCCGGCGCCACTGTCGTCGCCGACTTCACCGATGCCGGTCTCGTTTCGACCTACCGCCAGCCCATCCCGCGCATCGAGGCGGCGCTCGGCCGGCTGCTCGCCCACGCAGCGGCCCGCAACGTCGCTGTCGCCGTGGTCGAGCTTGCCGACGGCATCCTGCAGGCGGAGACCTCGGCCCTGCTGCGCTCGCCCATCACGAGGCGATTGTTCGACGGCTTCGTCTTCGCCGGTGGCGATGCCCTGGGCGTCGCCGCCGGCATCGACTGGCTGGCCGGGGTGGGCATCACACCGGTGGCGACCTCCGGCCTCGTCAGCCGCTCGCCTCTCGCCATGGCCGAAGCGGAGGCGGCCACCAACGTGCCGGTCGTCACGCGGGAATCCTTGCTCGACCCGGCCGACGCAACGGCCATCCTCGCCCAGGTGCGCTCGCGGGCGACGCTCGGACGGGCAGCGGCGTGAGCCGACTCCCGGCCATTGCCGCGGACGGCCGCGGGCGCACCATCGCCGGCGTCGCCCTGCTCGCCTTGGGCCAAGCCGCCTGTGCGGGTATCGCAGCTTTCGCGACGCGCGACATCTTCGTGGCACTGGGCGAACGCGGCGCGGCACCAAGTGCCGCCCTGATCGCGCTCGCGCTCGGCGGCCTCGGCATTGCCGCGCTGCGGGTCGCCGAACGCATCCTGGCCGAGCGCCTGGGCCAGGATTATGCGGGGGCGCTGCGCCTCACCTTGTTTCGCCACATCAGCCGGCTGCCGCAGCGCGCCGTGGCCGAGCGGCGGGCGGGGGCCCTGACCTTGCGCTTCGTGGGCGATCTGCAGGCGGTCAGAGGCTGGGTCGCCAAGGGCTTGGCCCGAATGATCTCGGCCGCCATCGTGATCCCCCTGACCACGATCGTGCTGTTCCTGCTCGAGCCCGTGCTCGGCACCGCCGCAGCCCTGCCTTTGGCGCTCGGGCTGCTGGCCATGGTGCTGGCCGGCCGGACATTGGCACCGGCGCACCGCCGGCTGCGCAGCCGCCGCGCCCGGCTCGCGGCCGATCTGAGCGAGCGGTTGCCGCACGGGCCCGAATTGCGGCTGCTCGGCCGGCTCGAGACCGAGTGCCGGCGGCTGGTGCAGCGCACCGAGGCGCTGATGGAGGCCGCCGTCGCCCGCGCGCAGCGCTCGGCCCTGCTGCGCGCGATCCCCGACATCGCCGCAGCACTGGCCGGTGCCGGCCTGCTGGCGGCCGCCTGGTGGACGGGAGCCGCGCCCGCCACCGCCGCGGGCTCGCTCGCCGCCTTGGGCCTCTTGACACACCCGCTCCGCACGGTGGCCGATGGCTGGGAGCTGCACCGCGGGTGGCTGATCGCCCGCGACAAGTGCGAGGCGGTGCTGCGCCGGCCGCCGATGCGCCGGACCGTTGCCCAAGCCGACACCAAAGATGCGCCGCCAGCGCAGCTCGCGTTTCGCCAAGTCCGGCTCGATCACGGCAAGGCTGTGTTCGACGCCGTCGCCCGTGCCGGCGAGAAGGTGGCGGTGGTCGGCCCCAACGGCAGTGGCAAGTCGCTGCTCCTGGCCCTCGCCGCCGGCCTCGAGCAGCCCGCCTGCGGCGAGGTTATGCTCGGTGGCACCGACATTGGCACCTTCGGCCGGCGCGAACGACAGCAGCGCATCGCCTTCGCCGGGCCGCGCTCGCCGATCCTGAAGGGGTCGCTGCGCCGCAGCCTGACCATGGGTTGTGCGCAAGTGCCGGATGACCCGACGATCTGCCGCCAAGCGAATGCGGCCGGGCTCGGCCGGCTGATCGAGCGGCTCGGCGGCCTCGACGGCACCGTCGCCGAGGGTGGCCGCAATCTGTCCTCTGGCGAGGTCCGACGCATCCTCTGGACCCGCGCCCTCTTGTCCGGCGCCGATCTCGTGCTGCTCGACGAGCCGGACGATGCCCTCGATCCGGCCGGCACCGAAGAGCTCTACAGCGCGTTGTGCCATCAGCCCGCCACCACCCTCGTCGTTTCCCACGACTTGGCCCTGGCGCGCCGCATGGACACGCTCTGGCTCGTCGAGGACGGCCGCGTCGCCGCCACCGGCCCAGCCGCGGACCTCTGCCGCAGCGACAGCCCATTCGCCGCCTTCTTCCACCAGCACCACGCGGCCCGACCATCGACGCCGGCCACCGGCACGGGACGGTGACCACGCAGCGCCACGCGCGCCTGCGCCGAGGGATCATGGGCTCCACCACCTTCGAGCTGATCGGCACCGGCAAGGGCCGGGTCCTGATCTTCCCCCAAATCCCGCTCGAAGATGGACGAGTGGCAGCGGGCGCGCGCCACGGCGCGCCCGCTGGCGTCACTTCCGCACCCATGCCTCCTCGACGCCGTTCGCCGCGTGCCATTTGCGGAACGCGATGGGGCCTTCGCCGGGCGCACAACACGTCGTGCGCCCGCGCTTGCCATCGGTGCAGTCGACCACGAAGGCAGGGGTCGGGGCCTGCCCCGCGCGCAACAAGGCGACCTCGTCTTGCCCCCGGCAGGTGGTCGTGCGGGTGTAGCTGCGCCCGGTGCCGGAGCGGGCGTCGTGCTCGAAAAGCCCCACGGCGCCGATCCTGAGCGGCCAGATCGTCTCCTTGACGCGCATCTCGGCCGTGGCCGTGCGCCAGCTGCGGCCAGGGCCGCAGTCGGTCCAGCTGTCAGACGGGGCGAACCGGTCAGCAAAAGCGAGTCCACGCGCAGCCATCGCTCTGTCGCACGCTGACCGCATCGGCACGCAGCGGCGTGACCGCCATCTGCCCGGTCTCGCCGGTGTGCAGATCGGATCGGCCCGATCATCCCGCCCTCGATCATCATGGTGCTCTACGGCTCGATCATGCAGGTCTCGATCGCCGCCATGTTCCTCGGCGGTATCGTGCCGGGCCTGCTGATGGTCGTCATGCTCTTGACCATGGTCTGGTGGATGGCCGATCGCCGGGGCTTTCCGCGCCGGGTCGAGCCGCTGGCACCGGGCGAGTTCGGGCGTGCCACCCGAAGTGCCATCCTCGCCCTCTTCATGCCTGCCATCATCCTGGGCGGCATCCTCTCCGGCGTCTTCACCCCGACCGAGGCCGCGGCCGTCGCCGTGGCTTATGCCTTCCTCATCGGCTTCGTGGTCAAGCGCACGCTCGATCTCAAGACCGTGCCGCCGATGCTGGTGCGCGTCGCCATTCTCACCTCGGTCGTCTTCATGGTGCTGGCGACGGCCAACATCCTGGCCTGGATCATCGGCCTCGAGCGCATCCCCGATGTCATCGCCAGGGGGCTCACCAGCATAACCGATGATCCCTGTCTGCTCTTCCTCCTCGTCAATATCGTGCTCATTTTCGTCGGCATGTTCATGGATATCGGGGCGGCCGTCATCGTGCTCGCCCCGATCCTCGGGCCTGCGATGATCGAGGCCGGCGTGCATCCGGTGCATGTCGGCATCGTCATGTCGATCAACCTTTTGGTCGGGCTGACCACCCCTCCGGTCGGCCCCTGTCTGTTCGTCGCCGCCGGCATCACGGGGCTGAGGATCGAGCAGCTGTCGGTGGCGATGCTGCCGTTCTACGTGCTGCAGGTGGCGTTTCTGCTCGCGATCACCTGTTTGCCGATCCTGACCCTCGGTCTGCCCCGCTCTTTCGGCGATATTCAGTGACGACTGCTGCGCCCAACCCGATCAGGTCCCTCGCCAAGGTGCTGCTGGTTCTCGAGTGCTTCTCCGGCGACGAACGCTGGCTCGGGCTCGCCGAGATCGCCAACCGCACCGGCCTGCCAAGGGCCACGACCCATCGCCTGTTGGCGGCGCTCATGGCCATCGGCTGCATCGAGCAGCCGCATGGTGGCGACCACCATCGGCTCGGCATGAAGCTGTTCGAACTCGGCAGCGTGGTGCTCGCCAACATGGAGCTGCCGCGCGAGGCGCAGCCCTTCGTCGACCGCCTGGCGGCGCTGACCGGTGCCACCGTCCATCTCTGCGTGTTCGACGGGGCGCAGGCCGTGCTCATCGACCGCCGGACCGACGATACGCAAACGCGCAACACCCTCACCCTGCTGGAGGGCGCTCCAGTCCACTGCACGTCGATGGGCAAGGCCATGCTGGCATGGCAGCCGGAGCGCGTGGTCGACCGCATCATCCGGGCCGGCCGGACCGGGGCACTTGGCTCAAAAAAATGCCACACCATTTGGCACAGCTGTCGCCATGGCCGTCGGCGCCCGCTACGGACCCGAGATAGCCGTCAGGCGAGGCTCTCGAGCTCGCCGATCAGCTGGTCGGTGGTGCGCATTCGGCAGTAGTGGCCGGCCATGGCCTCGATCGATCGACGATGACCGGCCTCGGTCTCGGCAGCACAGGCATCCTCGACTTGCGTCACGAGAAAACCCCGATCGGCGGCGTCGCGCACCGCCGATTCGACGCACTGATCGGTCATCACCCCGTAGACGACGAGGTAGTCGATGCGGAGGTTGCGCAGCACATAGTCGATATTGGTGGCGTTGAAGATCCCGGACGCGGTCTTCGCGATGATGATCTCGTTCGCCAGCGGTGCCACCTCGGGGATGACCTGCGCCTCCCGGGAGCCCTTGGGGTGATGGATCCGTGAGATCTTGTGGTCCAGGCTGCGGTCGCGGCCATCGAGCGTCAGGCTCTCGATCACGGTGAAGATCACCTCGATGCCGCGTGCCCTGGCGGCGGCCTGCAGCCGCTGCTGGTTGGGCAGGACGATGCCTGCGATGCGCTCGAGGAAGTCGCGATAGCGCGCCTCTTCGGCCGCCCCGGCCCGCGCACTGGCCAGCCGGTCAGCGCTGTACTCGGCATTCTGCATGTCGACGGAGAGGAGGGCCGTGCGCCCGGGCTCGATCGGCCGTTCCCGGTAGGCGCCGCCCGGCGCGTCGATCGGTGGCAAGGCTGGGCTCATCCTGGGGCTCCGTTCGAGGGTCGGGGACGCTCGTCGTTATCTGTGGTACCAGATGCACGGATTTCGCGCAGATTGAAATGCCGCACGCGGCAATTGCAGCCGCCGGGAGGGAGGCATGCCTTGACGTTGACCGCAAAGCAGGCGCCTTCGACGCTGGTCGACCGGATTACCGCCAGCATGCCGTCCTTGACCAATGCCGAGCGGCGCGCGGCGCACGCGCTCCTCGCCCGCTACCCGACCACCGGGCTCGACACGGTCGGGCTGTTCGCCGAGCGGGCCGGAGTGAGCGGGCCCACGGTGCTGCGCTTCATCGGCAAGCTCGGCTTTGCCGGCTATTCCGAGTTCCGCCGGGCGCTGCACCAGGAGCTCGAGGCAATGGCGGAATTCCCCCTGACCCGGCCGCCGGCCGTCGGCAGCGCCTTCGCGGACCGTGCCGCACTGGCCGAGCGGCTGGCGGCGCTGCTCCAGGAGTCGGTGCTGATGTGCCAGCCCGCCGAGCTCGACCGGCTCTTGGCGCTGCTCGCCGACGAACGCCGCAGCATCTACATCCTGGGTGGCGACTTCACCGAGGTGGTGGCCCGGCATCTGGAGTTCCATCTGCGCAAGCTGCGCCGGCACGTGCATCTGCTCGACCACGACCTCGTCCGCCGCGCCGACGTGCTCGCCGACCTGCGCCGCACCGATGTGCTGATCGTCTTCGATATCCGCCGCTATCAGCGCGACACGGTGACCACCACGCGGCTCGCCAAGGCGAGCGGGGCCGCCACCGTGCTCTTTACCGATCAGTGGATGTCGGAGGCGGCCGATGCCGCATCCATAGTCTTCCGCTCGCGGGTCGACGGGCCGTCGCGCTGGGACAGCCTGGTCGGCATGCTCGGGCTGATCGAGCTCGTCGTCCACGCCTTCGACGAGCGTGTCTGGCCCAAGGCGCGACCGCGAATCGAGGCCATCGAGCGCTCGAAGAAGGCGCTCTCGGCCGCCGCCGATGCGGCCGACAGCGACCAGGACAAAAGTGTTTCTCACGTTACGGATTGACCAGCTGGAACCAACTCCGTAACCCTGAAAGCCGAGGAAACACCGTGCCGCGGCCCCTCCGGGGTCAGCGGATCATCCGGAGCCGACCATGACCTCCGGCGCCGCTCTGGTCTTTCAGGTGCAGGATCTGTCGAAGCGGTTCGGCGGCTTGGCAGCCCTCGACCACTACCGGCTCGAGCTGGAAGAGGGGGCGATCCTCGGCCTGATCGGCCCGAACGGTGCGGGCAAGACGACGGCCTTCAACCTGCTCTCCGGCGTGCTGCAGCCGAGCGGCGGCCGCATCCGCCTGCACGGCGCGGACTTGACCGGCGCCGGGCCCGAGGCCTTCGCGTTGGCCGGGATCGGCCGCACCTTCCAGACCAGCCGGCTGTTCCGCGACCTCGCGGTCTGGGAGAACGTCGCGGTCGGGCTGCACATGCGCGAAGGGCCGGGCTGGCTCGCCACCGTGCTCGGCCTCGCCTCCGCGCGCCGTGGCGAGGCGGCGATCCGCGCGGCGGCGCGTGATTTCCTGGCCCTGGTCGGCCTCGCCGAACTCGCCGACCGGCGCGCCGGTGAGCTCGCCTACGGGCTGCAGCGCAAGGTCGAGATCGCCCGTGCGCTCGCGACCCGGCCCGTGGTCCTGCTCCTCGACGAGCCGGCAGCCGGCATGAACCCGGTCGAGACGGCGGCGTTGACGGTCACACTGCGCGAGCTCGCCGCCACCGTGCGCACAGCCGAGGGTGCGCCTTTGACCCTGATCGTGGTCGAGCACGACATGCGCCTGGTCATGGCGCTCTGCACCCGCATTCAGGTGCTGAACCGGGGTGTGCTGCTCGCCGAAGGCACGCCGGCGGCGATCCAGGCAGACCCGGCCGTGCTCGAGGCCTATCTCGGTCGAAGGCCTGCCGAGCGGGCGGTGGCATGCTGATGCTTTCGGCCCTCGATGTCTGGCGCGGCCCGTCGCAGGTGCTGCGCGACGTCGACCTCGAGGTCCGCGCCGGCGAGATCGTGGCCCTGCTCGGCACCAACGGTGCCGGCAAGACCTCGACCCTGCTCACCATCTCGGGCCAGCTGCGGCCGCGGGCCGGCCGCTTGATGCTGGAGCTCGACGGGCACCGCCATGACCTGGCAAAGCTGGAGCCGGCGGCCATCGTCGGTCTCGGCGTCGCCCACTGCCCGGAAGGCCGGCAGGTGTTCGGCGGGATGACGGTGCTGGAGAACCTCAGGCTCGGGGCGTACCTGCGCGCTGCCGCCGAGGTGCCGGCCGATCTCGAGGCGATGTTCGAGCACTTTCCGATCCTCGCCGAGCGGCGAGGCGGCCTCGCCGGCCAGCTTTCCGGCGGCGAGCAGATGATGCTGGCGATCGCCCGCGCCCTGATGTCCCGCCCGCGCCTGTTGCTGCTCGACGAGCCGTCGCTCGGCCTCGCCCCGCAGCTGGTCGAGCAGATCTTCGCGACGATCGCGGCGATCCGTGCAGCCGGCACCACCGTGCTCCTGGTCGAGCAGAACGCCAGCCTGGCCCTCGAGCTGGCCGACCGGGCCTATGTGCTGGAGAGCGGTGCGGTGCAGCTCGACGGGCCGGCTGCGAGCCTCGCGGCGGACCCGAGGGTGCGAGAAGCCTATCTCGGCCTCGGCCCGGCCGGGCAGGAGGTCATACGGTGAGCGGCGGCTACGTCCTCCAGCAGCTGCTCAACGGCTGGGTCCTGGGCTCGCTCTACGCGCTGATCGCCGTCGGCTTCTCGATGATCTACGGCATCGTCCGGCTGATCAACTTCGCCCACGGCGACATTCTGATGGTCGGCGCCTTCACCGCCCTGGCGCTCTTGACCGTGCTCGGCCTGCCGCTCTGGTCGGTAGTCCTCGCGGTGCTCACCCTTTGCGCCATTCTCGCCATGGCGATCGATCTCGTGGCGTTTCGCCCGCAGCGCTCGGCCCCGCAGGTCAACGGCTTCATCACTTCGCTCGGTGTCGCCATCCTGATGCAGAACCTGGGCGTGCTGCTGCTCACCGGGCAGCCGCGGCCGTTCAACCTGCCGCCCTGGGTCAAGGGCAATCTCGACGTCATGGGGGCGCGGATGACCGTCCTCGACCTCATGATCGTCGTCCTCACGGTCGTGGTGCTCGCCTGCCTCGTGCTCTTCGTCCGCCGCAGCCGGCTCGGCATGGCGATGCGCGCCACCGCCGAGAACCCGCTGGCGGCCAGCCTGATGGGCATCCGCATCAACCGGGCGATTGCCACGGCCTTCGCACTGGGCGGCGCACTCGCCGGGCTCGCCGGCGTGCTCTGGGCCGGCCGGGCCGGGCAGATCGACCCGCTGATGGGTTTCCTGCCCGGCCTCAAGGCGTTCGTGGCGGCGGTGATCGGCGGGGTCGGCAGCCTGCCCGGTGCGGTGCTCGGCGGCTTCGTCCTCGGCTTTGCCGAGGTCCTCTTCGTCGGCCTCCTGCCGCCGCTCTACGGTGCCTATCGCGACGCCTTCGTCTTCGGTCTCCTAATTCTCATCCTGCTCGTGATGCCCAACGGTCTGCTCGGCCGGTCGCAGGAGGAACGGGCTTGAGCATCGAGCGGCATCACCTCGCCTGGGCGCTCCTCGCGCTCGCCGCCGTGGCGCTGACCGCCTACGGCCAAGCCTATCTCAGCGGCTACGGCCGGACGGTGCTCGGCTTTGCCGGCATCTACGCCATCCTCGCCGTCAGCCTGAGCTTCTCGAACGGGCTCACCGGCCTCTTCTCGCTCGGCCATCCGGCCTTCATGATGGTCGGCGGCTACAGTGCCGCGATCCTCACCTTCCCGGTCAGCCGCAAGGGCTTCATGCTGCCGGATTTGCCGGCCTGGCTGGCGGCGGCCGAGCTCTCGCTGCTGCCGGCCACACTGGCGGGCGGGCTCGCCGCGGCCCTGGTCGCCATCGTCGTCGGCTTTCCCGTGCTGCGCCTGCGCGGCCACTACTTGGCCGTGGCGACCCTCGGGCTGATCATCGTCTTGCGCGTGGTGATCAACAACGCCGACGGGCTGACCCGGGGTGCCCTCGGGCTCAACGGCATTCCCAGGCTCACCGATCTCTGGTGGATCCTCTTCTGGCTCACGATCACGCTCGGGGTCTGCTGGCGGCTCAAGCATTCCTCGGTCGGGCGCAGCCTGATGGCGATCCGCGAGAACGAGATGGCCGCCGCCTGCACAGGCGTCGGCCGTGCCCGGTCCAGGCTCGTCGCGTTTGCCCTCGGTGCGTTCTTCGCCGGCGTGGCGGGCGCACTCTGGGCGCATCTTTTGACCAACCTGACGCCCAACTCGTTCGATCTGGCGCTCGCCTTCATGCTGGTCGTCATGGTGGTGATCGGCGGCAGTGGCAGCCTCGTGGGCGCCGTCATCGCGGCCGTCGCCATCATGCTGCTGCGCGAGGTGCTGCGCCCGCTCGAGCAGACGATGAATGCCTATGGGCTCGTCCAGATCATCATCGCGCTCTTGCTGATCGGCACGCTGCTGCTGCGGCCGCAGGGCTTCTTCGGCAGTGCCGAGCCCCGCTGGCTGCGCCCCGGCAAGGCCGCATTCGAACCTGAAGGACCGGCAACCGCCGATCCTCGGCACCGCCGGGCCATCGCACCGGCGGACAACTGAGAGAAGGAGGTCGAAAATGCAGAGGAGACACTTGCTGACCGCGAGCGCCATGGCCCTCGTCATGGGTATTGGCGCCGGCCATGGCCTGGCCCAGGAAAAGCCGATCCGGGTGGCTGCCCTCTATTCGCTGACCGGCGGCCTGTCGTCGCTCGACGGCCCGTCGCTCAAGGGGGCGGAGCTGCATGTCGAGCAGATCAACGAGGCGGGCGGGGTGCTCGGCCGGCCCTTGGAACTCGTCGTCTTCGACACCCGTACCGACCAGCAGGTGACGGCGACCGCAGCGCAGGAGGCGGTATCGTCGGACATCGTCGCCGGCTTCGGCCAGTCCGACACCACCTTCGTGATGGCCGCGGCCCCCACCTTCCAGGAGGCCGGAATCCCCTTCGTCACCTCGGGTGCGACGCACCCGATGCTGCCGCAGTGGGTGGGCGACAACATGTTCATGGCCGCCTTCGGTGACGACGATCAGTCCTACGCCATCGCCGATTACGGCTACGACACGATGGGCCTGCGCCGGGTCTATGTCTGGACCGACAACTCGATGGACTTCACCCGGGCGCTCACCCAGTTCTTCGTCGAGCGGTTCACCGAGCGCGGTGGCGAGATCATCGACGAGGACTTCTTCATGATGGGCGACACCGACTTCTCGGCACAGATCGCCAGGCTCGAGGCCGTCGACCCGGCGCCCGATGCGGTCTTCATCGCGGCGATCCCGAGCGAGGCCGGGCTCAGCGTGCGGCAGATCCGCGAGGCCGGCATCACCATGCCGATCGTCTCCGGCGACGGCTTCGACACCCAGCTCGTCGCCACCGTGCCGGGGCCGGAGCTGGCCAACGACGTGTTCTTCTCGACCCACACCTATCTCGCCGACGACCGGCCGGAGGTGCAGGCGTTCATCGACGCCTACAACGAGATGTACGGCATTCCGCCGGAGAACTCGTTCGCGCCCTTGGGCTACGACGCGATCGGGCTGATCGTGAACGCCATCGAGACTGCCGGCACGGCCGAGCCCGCGGCGATCCGCGAGGCGCTGGCGGCGACGCGCGACTATCCGGCGGTCACCGGCACCGTCTCCTACACCCGCGAGACCATGGTGCCGCCCAAGCCGGTCTCGATCATCTCGGTGCAGAACGCCGCGTTCAACGTCGAGCAGATCTGGCGCCCCGAGTAGGGCACCATTGGACCAGGGCGGCAGGGATCGCCGCCCTGGCCTTTTGCCGAGCCGCCGCGTACTGTGAACGAGAAGAGAGCCATGACGTCGACCAGTGACAGCGTCACCAGTGCCGCCGAGGACCTGATCCAGATCTGCTGTTGCGACATCGCCGGGCAGGTGCGCGGCAAGGGGTTCCCGGCGAGCCGCCTCGAGCAGCACCGCCGCTTCGGGGTCGGCTGGACACCCACCAACATCATGATCAACTGCCTGGGCAGCATTCCGGCGACCCCGTTCGGGCCGCGCGGCGATCTCTATCTGGTGCCGGTCGAGGGCAGCGAGGTGGTGCTCGACTTCGCCGACGGGACGCCGGTCGAGCGCTGGTTCTTGGGCGACATCCTGAACCTCGACGAAACACCCTGGGACTGCTGCCCGAGAGCCTTCCTGCAGCGGGCACTCCGCGACTTGGAGGCGAGAGCCGGGCTCAGGGTCAAGGCCAGCTTCGAGCACGAGTTTCACCTTGCGGGCGCGCATCACCGCAGTGGCGACTCTTATGCCTTGAGCTCGCTGCGCAGTGTCGCACCCTTTACCCGCGATCTCGTTGCCGCACTGCGGGTCAACGGCCTCAAGCCCGAGACCTTCCTGCCGGAATACGGGCCCAGGCAGTACGAGATCACGCTGCGTCCGGCTATCGGCGTCGAGGCCGCAGATCGCGCCGTCAAGCTGCGCGAGGTCACGCGCGCCATCGCCGAACGACACGGGCTGGTCGCGAGCTTCGCGCCGGTCGTCACCCGCGGCATCGTCGGCAATGGTGTGCACATCCATTTCAGCCTTCAGGACCTGGACGGCACGCCGGTCAGCTACGACCGGGACGCGCCCGGGGGGCTGGCGGCGACCACGGCCGCCTTCGCCGCCGGCATCCTCCGCCATGTCCGGGCGGTTTGCGCGCTGACCGCTCCGAGCCTGTTGTCCTACGAACGGCTGCGGCCGCACGCCTGGTCGGCCTATTGGGGCAATCTCGGCCAGCGCGACCGCGAGGCGCTGTTGCGCATCTGCCCCCTGCCGGCGGCCGCCGACATCGACCCCGCACCCCGCTTCAATCTCGAGTTCCGCGCGGCCGATGCCGCGGCCAGCCCCTATCTGCAGCTCGGCATGCTGGTCATGGCGGGGCTGCAGGGGATCGAGGACGGGCTGCCGGCACCGGCCCTCCACGACGGCGATCCGGAGGAGCTCAGTGCCGACGAGCGCCAATCGATGGGGATCTTGGACCTGCCGCGCAGCCTCGAGGAGGCGCTCGACGCGCTCGAGGCCGACGCGGTGGCGCGTGGCTGGCTGGGGCCCACGCTCGTCGACGCCTATCTGATGCACAAGCGCGGCGAGATCGGCATGCTGCAGGGCCTCGATGCCGACGAGATCTGCCGCCGCTACGCCGAAGCCTATTGAGGACGCCCGTCATGCACGCCGCCCCGCGCGCCGCCGCGCGCTTGCTGCTCGGCCCCGACGATCCGGAACCGGTCGGCATCGTGAACGAGGGCTCGGACAGTCGGTTCTTCCTGATCTGCGATCACGCCGGCAATGCCGTGCCGCGCCGGCTGGGCCAGCTCGGCCTGCCGCAGGCCGAGCTGGACCGGCATATTGGTATCGATATCGGTGCCTTGGGCGTCGCCCGGACCCTGGCCGACCGGTTGGGGGCGACGCTGATCTTTCAGCGCTATTCGCGGCTGCTGATCGATTGCAACCGCCAGCCGCACGGCCCGACGGCGATGGCCGAGGTCGCCGATGGCACCGAGGTGCCCGGCAATCGCGATCTCGATGCGGCCGCCCGTGAGGCGCGGATCGCCGAGGTCATGACTCCCTATCATCGGACCATCGAGGCCGCGCTCGACGCGCGCCACGCGCGGGGCCGACCCACCTTCCTCGTCTCGATGCACAGCTTCACGCCCCGCCTCTTGACGCAGCCCACCGACCGCCCCTGGTCGATCGGGCTCTGCTGGGGCGCCAACGACCGCTTCTCCCGGCACACACTGCAGCATCTGGCCGACGACGGTGACCTCGTCATCGGTGCCAACGAGCCCTATACGGTCGACATGGTGCACGACTACTCGATCCCGGTGCACGGCGAGAACCGTGGCCTCGACTACCTCGAGATCGAGCTGCGCCAGGATCTGGTGGCCGATGAAGCGGCCCAGCTCGCCTGGGCGGATCGCCTGGCCCGGGTCCTCGTCCGGGCCGCCGACACCTATGGCCAGCCAGAGCGGCCCAGTGCCCTGACCGGAGCCCGCGCATGACCCGCGAGACCTGGCCCAGGCGCGCGGCCCCGCTCGAGCCCGAGGGCACGGCGCTCCTGGTCATCGATGTGCAGAAGGGCATCTTCAATCCCGCGGCCGCGCGGCAGCGGCCCTGGTTCCACCGCACCGCCGCCGAACGCGCCGTCCCGAACATCGCCCGCCTGCTCGAGGCAGCCCGCGCCGCCGGTGTCGAGGTGATCTTTACGGTGATCCAGAGCCTGACCCGGGACGGCCGCGATCGCAGCATCGACTACAAGGAGACGGGCTTCCATTTCCCGCCGGGCAGCCGCGAGGCCGAGGTCTGCGACGAGGTGCGGCCCATGGCCGACGAGATCGTCCTGCCGAAGACCTCCTCCAGCCTCTTCAACTCGACCATTTTCGAGTTCCTGCTGCGCAACATGGGCCTCGACACGGTGATCGTCACCGGCTTCCTCACCGACCAGTGCGTCGACCACACCATGCGCGACGGGGCCGATCGCGGCTTTCGCATGCTCTGCGCCACCGATGCCTGCACCACCGACACGGCCGAGCGGCACGAGGCCGCCCTCGCCGCCTTCAGGGGCTATGGCCGGCAGACCACGACGCACGAGATCGTCGCCGAGCTGCACGGCTCGTGAGCGACACCCAGGTCTCTGCGGGGCAGAGCATCATCGAGGCACCGGCCCGGCGGCGATTGCCGGAGACGCACCGCCCCTGGGGTAGCCGCCCTGGCCCCGGCAGCCTCGGGCGCCAATGCACCTGATCGCGTCGCTGTCTTGTGGCGTTTCAGCTGGTCTGGCTCGCGACGTCTTGCGATTGCTTCCTGCCGGACAGCCGGCGGCAAGGCGGGCCCCCCTTCGGACCTCGCCTGCAACCGCCATCAGCCAAGCGCGCGAAGTGACGCGACACTGCTCGGATGGCGACGCCAGCGAGCCGCCGGCGACGACGTCTCCGCAGCCCCGCACGGTGCGCGCAGCGCCGACCATTGCGGACCCCGCAACCGCACAGGGAGGCACCTGCTTCGTCGTCGGTCGACCGACTCCTCGCTTCTTCTCCACCGTCGAGCGCGTCAACACGCTCGACCAGGAGAAGGCCAGGGGAAAGGCCGGGCAACTCGCCGAGAGCCCGACGCGCACCGACCTCGTGATCCTCGACGAGCTCGGCTGTCTGCCGTTCAGCGCCACCGGCGGCGCCTTGCTCTTCCACCTCCTGAGCAAGCTCGACGAGCGCACCAGCGTCGCCATCACCACCAACCTCAGCTTCAGCGCCTGCCGCCGTCTGCTGACCGCGCCCCTTTCAGGGGTCGGGGCAAAGGCCTCCTGGCCTTTGCCGGGCCACCGTCTCCGGCGACGCCGAGATGACCACCGCGCTGCCCGACCGGCCGACCCACCGCTGCCACATCCTGGAGACCGGAAACGACAGCTTTCGCTTCAGGGCCGGCGCCGAGGCGGCACGCAGGAAGAACGAGGGACGACCGGCATTGACCCAGACCTGAGACGACAACCATGACCCTCAGGCGGGTCACTTCTCGATGGAAAGCCCGGGTCAGTTCTCAGCGGCAATCAACAGCTCCGGTAGGAGGAGGACCCGTATCTGCTCGACGAGCTAGCACGGCTTCATCTCTTCGAGCAACTTCGCCAAGCGCCGGTTTCGGGATGATCCTTCAGGCGTTTTGGCCCGCACCGCGGCCTTGCTGACGGCGATTTGGCCCGCGGGCCAGAAGGCACCGTCGCTGGCGGAGCTGATCACCCGCTCGAGATCATCGTCGACACGTTCACGATGCCACAGTTCGGCGAAGCGCCGGGCCAACCCTACCCCGACGGCCAGGGGCCAAAAAGCGAGGTATCCCTCGAGACCGGACGGCGCGGCGGGCCACGGCATCCGAGCCGTGCTGCGCGTCGCCCGATCGCGGGAGAAGAGGCCGGGCATTTCTGATTGACGTACCTCGGACTGCTCCGTAGCTGTGATGCAGCAGGAGACTTCCCGTGAGCCGACCGACGGTCCATGATATCGCGCGCGAAGCCGGCGTCAGCTTGGCGACGGTCGACCGCGTCTTGAACGCCCGCCCCGGGGTGCGCCAACGCACGATCGAGCAGGTGCTGGCGGCGATCGATAGTCTGGGCTATGTGCGCGACGCTGCCGCTGCCAATCTGGCGCGGCAGAAACAGTATGACTTCGCCTTTCTCCTGCCGGCAGGGCCGAGCCGCTTCGTCGAGCTGTTGCGCTCGGCCCTGCGCGAGGCGACCGCGACGACGCTGGCCGACCGGACCCGGATCAGGAACATCCCGGTGCCGATCCACGAACCGCACGCCATCGTTCGGGCCCTTGTCGCGCTGAACGTCAAGGCGCTCGACGGCGTGGCGCTGATGGTGCCCGAGACCCCGCAGGTCCGCGACGCGGTCGCGCGCATGAAGGACGCCGGCCTCGGCATCGTGGCGCTGGTGTCGGACCTGCCCAATTCGGCGCGCGATTTCTTTGTTGGCATCGACAGCGTCACCGCCGGCAGGACGGCTGCCGTCCTGATGGGCAAGTTCTTGAAACGGCCGGGAGAAATCCTTGTCGTCACGAATTCGCTGCGGTCCCGCGACAGTCTCGAGCGGCGTCTCGGCTTCGATGCGGTGATGCAGGAGGACTTCTCGCAACTGACCGTTCTGCCGACGGTCGAATCCTATGACGACCAGTGCCGGATGGAGGAGGTCGTCCTCGGTCTCCTGCTGCGCAAGCCCGGGCTCGTCGGGATCTACTCGATGGGCACCGGCAACACCTCGATCCTGCGGGCACTTCGCCGCAGCGCCCGGGGTGCGGAGATCACGGTGATCGCGCACGAGCTAACGGCACCGACCCGGGCCGGCCTCTTGGCCGACGAGATCGATGCGGTCATCGCCCAGAATGTCGGCCATCTGGTGCGCAGTGCGCTCCGCGTGCTGCGCAGCCTGAGCGACAAGCTGCCGATCGTCGAGGCGCAGGAACGGGTGCGGATCGAGATCGTGACGCGCGAGAACCTGCCCTGACCGAGCCCGGCCCCCGGCCGGGTCGCGTGATGCCGAAGCAGATTCAGCTTGATTTGAGGTACGTACTGCAGTTTATACACCTTCACCCCTCGATGTCGAGGTGCCCCGGCGCGGAGGTCTTCGCCCGGTTGGAAGGGAGGAACGACAACATGACCAGAACGAACCGACTGCTTGCCGCGACCGCCCTCGCCGGTGCGGCCGGGCTGGCCGCGGGCGGCGCGCAGGCCACCGACCTCACGCTCTGCTGGGCGGCCTGGGACCCGGCCAACGCCCTGATCGAGCTGTCGCGCGACTTCGAGGCGGAGACCGGGCACCGCATGAGCTTCGAGTTCGTGCCCTGGCCGAACTTTGCCGACCGCATGCTCAACGAGCTGAACTCGCGCGGGCAGCTCTGCGACCTGATGATCGGCGACAGCCAGTGGATCGGTCTGGCCGCCGAATCGGGCCACTACGTCCAGCTCAACGACTTCTTCAATGCCGAAGGCATCTCGATGGACGCCTTCATCCCGGCCACGGTCGAAGGCTATGCCGAATGGCCGAAGGGGACGCCAAACTACTGGGCGCTGCCGGCCTTCGCCGATGTCGTCGGTTGGACCTACCGCCGCGACTGGTTCGAGCGGCCGGAGCTGCGGGCGGCGTTCGGTGACGCCTTCGGGCGCGACCTCGCCGTGCCCGAGACGCTCGAGGAGCTGAAAGACATCGCCGAGTTCTTCCAGGGCCGCGAGATCGACGGCCAGACGGTCTATGGCGCTGCCATCTATACCGAGCGGGGCTCCGAAGGGATCACCATGGGCGTGACCAACGCGCTCTACAATTACGGCTTCACCTACAGCAGCCCGGACAATCCCTACGAGCTGGAAGGCTTCGTCAACTCGCCCGGCGCGGTCGCGGGGCTGGAATTCTACAAGGAGCTCTACGACTGCTGCACCCCGCCCGGATCGTCGGACTGGTACATGTCCGAAACCATCGACGCCTTTCGTTCCGGGCAGGTGGCACTGCAGATGAACTTCGCCTTCATCTGGCCCGGTGTCGACCAGGACGCGAACGTGGGCGGCGACCGGTCCGGCTACTTCCCCAATCCGGCAGGGCCGGCGGGGCACTTCGCGCAGCTGGGCGGGCAGGGCATCTCGGTCGTCGCCTACTCGCAGAACCGCGACGCGGCGCTCGACTATATCCGGTGGTTCGCGCAGCCCGAGATCCAGCAGCGCTGGTGGGAGCTGGGCGGCTTCTCGGCGCTCAATGCGGTGGTCGAGGCGCCCGGCTTCGCCGAGAGCCAGCCCTACGCGCAGACCTTCCTCGACTCGATGGAGATCGTGAAGGACTTCTGGGCAGAGCCGACCTATGCCGAGCTTCTCCTGACGATGCAGAACCGCGTGCATCGCTACGTGGTGGCCGGCGAGGGGACCGCGCCGGAGGCGCTCGATGCGCTGGTCCGTGACTGGGTCGAGATCTTCGAGGACGACGGCAAGCGTTGAGCCGCACGCGGGCGTCCCCGGTTCGGGCGCCAGCCCCGTCGGCGCGTTTTCCTGCAGCGAAGGACCAGCGCATGTCCCAGACGGCGATTGACCGGATCGCGGGTGCCACTCCGCCGCGCGTCGCCCGGCGGATCAGGGGCCTGTCCGACCGGGCGATCGCCTGGATCTTCATCGCGCCGACGATCGTGCTGCTGCTGGCGGTGAACATCTTCCCGCTGCTCTGGACGGTCCATCTGAGTTTCACCAACTACCGCGCCAATCGCCCGAATGCCGCGGTCGAATGGGTCGGCTTGCTCAACTATCAGCGCATCCTGTCCGACCCCGAGATCTGGCAGACCATGCAGGCGACCGCCCATTTTCTCTTCTGGACGCTGGCGCTGCAGGTGTTGATCGGCTTCGCCCTGGCGTGGCTGATCAACTGCAAGTTCCGCGGCAGCAACCTCTGGACCACGATCATCGTGCTGCCGATGATGCTGTCGCCGGCGGTGGTCGGTAATTTCTGGACGTTCCTCTACCAGCCGCAGATCGGCGTGTTCAACTACATCGTCGCCTTCGTCATCGGCGGTGACCCGGCCGGCTTCTCGATGATCGGCGACGTGCGCCTCGCACCCTGGGCCATCGTCATCGTCGACACCTGGATGTGGACGCCGTTCGTCATGCTGATCTGCCTCGCCGGGCTGCGCGCCATCCCGGAATCGATCTACG
>DAIRDJ010000007.1:0-60488 GCA_036796215.1 Geminicoccaceae bacterium | reverse complement strand
ATCCAGGCGGGCTTCGTCTTGGGCGGTGCGGTCTATATCGAGGCGGTCTTCCAGTGGCCCGGCATCGGCCGGATGCTGGTCACCGCCATCTCGACCCGCGACATGCTCCTGTTCCAGGGCGGGGTCCTGGTCGTGGCCGCGAGCTTCGTGCTGATCAATCTCGTCACCGACCTCATCCAGGTCGCCCTCGACCCCAGGCTCAGGCGCGGCTGATGGCGGCCGTCAGCGAACCCAGAGCCGAACCCTTGCCCAAGCGCGGCACGTCCGCCTGGGGCCGGCTCAGCCGCAACAGCCTGGCCGTCGTCGGCCTCGCCATCGTCGCGGTGATCGTCGCCATCGCCCTTGCCGCCCCCATCCTGCCGTTGGCCGATCCCAACATCACCGTACCCGCCCTTCGCCTGCAGCCGCCCTTGAGCGAAGGGGCCTGGCTCGGCACGGACCAGCTCGGCCGCGACATGCTCTCCAGGCTCGTCTGGGGGGCCAGGGTCAGCATCGCCGTGGGTGTCGCCGCCACGCTCGTTGCAGCATTGATCGGCAGCACGATCGGCCTCGTCGCCGCCTATTTCGGCCGGATCACCGACAATGTGCTGATGCGCGGCGTCGACATGCTGATGGCCTTTCCCTACCTGCTCCTGGCCCTTGCCATCGTCGCAGCCTTGGGCCTGGGCCTGATGACCGCGCTGCTCGCGATTGCCGTCGTCAACATCCCCTTTTTCGCGCGGTCGGTCAGAGGCGCGACGCTCGGCCTCGTCAATCGCGAGTTCATCGAGGCGGCCCGGCTCGCCGGCTTCTCCGATACCCGGAACATTCTCTCCGAGCTCTTGCCCAACGTGCTCCCGGTCATCGTCATCGCCATATCGACCACGGTGGGCTGGATGATCCTCGAGACCGCGGGGCTGTCGTTCCTCGGCCTCGGCGCCCAGCCGCCGCAAGCCGATCTGGGCTCCATGCTCGGCGACGGCCGCGGCCTCGTCATGAACGCCCCGCACGTCTCGGTGGTGCCCGGCGTGCTGATCCTGGTGCTGGTGATCGGCATCAACCTCCTGGGCGACGGACTCCGCGACGTGCTCGACCCCAGGCTCAAGTCGGGGGCGTTGTCGCGTCCCGTCGCCCGGACCGAGGTGGCAGCGGGGCCGCCGTCGGGTGCCGGCGACAAGGGTGCCCTGCTCGAGGTCAGCGGGCTCGAGACCGAGTTTCGCGTCGGCAGGCGTGTGCTCAAGGCGGTGAATGGTGTCGACTTCACCCTCCAGTCCGGCCAGAGCCTCGGCATCGTCGGCAAGAGCGGCTCGGGCAAGTCGGTGACCGCCCTTTCGATCCTGGGCCTCGTCCCCACCCCGCCCGGGATCATCGCCAAGGGCGCCATTCGCTTCAACGGCACCGACCTCCTCCGCCTGCCCCTGAAGGATCTGCAGGACATTCGCGGCAACCGCATCGCCTATATCTTCCAGGACCCGCTCACCACGCTCAACCCGTTGCTCCGCGTCGGCGCGCAGGTCGAGGAGAGCCTGATCCGCCACCAGGGCCTGAGTGCACGCGCGGCGATCGCCCAGGCCGTGGAGCTGCTCGATGCCGTGGGCCTGCCCGAGCCCAGGACCAAGGCGCGCGCCTTCCCGCACGAGCTCTCGGGCGGGCAGCGCCAGCGCGTCGTCATCGCCATGGCCTTGGCCAACCGCCCGGACCTGATCATCGCCGACGAGCCGACGACGGCTCTCGATGTCACGACCCAGGCCCGGGTCCTCGACCTCTTGAATGATCTCCGCCGGCAGACCGGGGCGGCCCTGATCTTCATCACCCACGACCTTGGCGTCGTCTCGGAGCTCTGCGAGCGCGTGCTCGTCATGTATGCCGGCAAGGTCGTCGAGAGCGGCCCGGTCGACGCCGTCTTCGCCCAGCCGCGCCATCCCTAAACCGCGGCGCTGCTCGCCTGCGTGCCGGTGCTGGGCCAGCCCGAGCGCTCGCTCGCCGCCATCCCGGGCCTGCCGCCCGCGGTCGACGATCTGCCCCGTGGCTGTGCGTTTGCCGATCGCTGCCCGCTGGTCGTGCCCGACTGCCGGGCGCGCGAGCTCCTGCTGGCACCGTCAGGCGACGGCCGGCGTAGCCGCTGCATCAGATGGCAGGAGGTGGGGCCAATGGAGGGGAGCCCAATGGAGGGAGGCAATGGCTGAGCAGATCATCGAAGCCCAGAACCTCGTCCGCGTCTTCGGCGGCGGCCGCACCTGGTACGGGGCGAGAAAGCCAGAGCTTCGGGCGGTCGACGACGTCAGCTTGAGCGTGCAGCCGGGCACCACGCTCGGCATCGTCGGCGAGAGCGGCTGCGGCAAGTCCACACTCGCCAGGATGCTCAGCGGCCTCCTGCCGCCGACCTCGGGCACCATCCGCCTCGAGGGCCGGCCGATCACCAGGCTGGGTGGAGCCGAAAAGCGCCGCTTCCACCAGACCGTGCAACTGGTCTTCCAGGACCCGATCTCCTCGCTCAATCCGCGAAAGACCGTCCGGCAGATCCTCGAGGGCCCGCTCGGGGCCTTGACCGACCTCGACAGCTAGGCCCGGCGCGAGCGGGTTGCGGCCTTGATGGACGAGGTCGGCCTCAGGCCCGACTTCAGCGACCACTACCCGCACGAGTTCTCCGGCGGCCAGGCGCAGCGCATCGGCATCGCCCGGGCGCTTGCGGTCGAGCCCCGCCTCATCGTCCTCGACGAGCCGGTCTCGGCCCTCGACGTCTCGGTCCAGGCGCAGGTTCTGGCACTCTTCCGTGACCTGCAGCAGCGGCGCGGCCTCACCTACCTCTTCATCAGCCACGACCTCGCCGTGGTCGGAGCGCTGTCGAGCGAGGTCATGGTGATGCTCGAGGGCCAGGTCGCCGAGGCCGGGCCGCGCGACAGGGTCTTTCGCGACCCCCGCCACGACTCCACCCGTACACTTCTCGCGGCCGTGCCGGTGCCGGGCCGCCGGCGCACCGCCTGATGAACGCTTTTTCACACTTCCGCAACGGAATGCTTGCGCCTAGGAAGGTCGAGCGAGGCGCAGTTCGGGGGATGTCGCGCAGCGTGGTTGCTTGTCGAAACACCAATCTTCACAAACGCGAGGAAACTGCCGTGATCACCCGTTCGATGCTGCTCAATCTCTTCGTGCTCGCTCTCCTGACCGTCACCCTCACCGCCTGCAGCGACACCTGGGAAGGGCTCAAGCAGGACACCGGCGAGAATCTCGAGGCGACCGGCGAGGCCATCGAGGACGCCGGCGAGGCCATCAAGCCGGAGTAGGCCCCGGTCGGACTGATGCCGGGCCGAGCCAGGGAAGCGGCGTGTCGCCAGAGGTCGACATCGAACGGTTGCGGGCGGACATGCTCGCGCTCGCGCGGATCGGCACCATGCCCGGTCGGCCGGGCATCAACCGCCCGAGCTTCTCCGATGCCGACATGGCCGGCCGGCGCTACTTCATGGAACGCTGTCGCGAGGCCGGCCTCGCGGCCACCCTCGATGTGGTCGGCAATGTCATCGCCCGCTGGGAGGTTGGCAGCGGCCCGTCCGTGATGGCGGGCTCGCATCTCGACACGGTCCCCGACGGCGGCGTCTATGACGGCCCACTCGGCTGTTGTGCCGCCCTCGAGGCGGTGCGGGTGATGCAGGCCGCCGACATCACCCCAGCCCGGCCGATCGAGGTGGTGGCGACCGCCGACGAGGAGGGCCGGTTCGGCGGCATGCTCGGCAGCCAGGCCTTGAGCGGGCAGCTCGATGCCGCCTGGCTCGACCAGGCGACCGACGCGGACGGCGTGCGCCTGGTCGATGCCATGCGCGCCCAGGGCCTCGCCCCCGAGCGCTATGCCGAGGTCGCCCGACGGCCCGGCAGTGTGCACGCCTTTCTCGAGCTGCACATCGAACAAGGCCCGATCCTCGAGGCGAGCGGGCTCGAGATCGGCATCTCCACGGGCATCTCCGGCTGCTTCAACTGGACGGTGACGCTCACCGGTGTCGCCAACCACTCGGGCACCACGCCGATGCATCTCCGCAGCGATGCCTTCGCCGGCCTCGCCAGCTTCGCCGGCCGCATCCCGTCGATCATCGAGGCTGTCGGCGGCGAAGAGACCCGGCTGACCATCGGCAAGGTCGAGCTCGAACCCAACTTCCCGCACACCATCCCCGGCCGAGCCACCTTCTCGATCATCGGCCGCGACACCAGCGAAGCGGTGATGCGCGCCATGGCCGAGGCCTGCCGCCACGAGTTCGCCGCCGCCACGGAGACGCACGGCCTCGACCTCGGCTTGCGCGAGGAGAGCTGGCTCGCCCCCGTCGGCCTCGACCTGGAGATCGCCCGCACGCTCGAGGCCGAAAGCCACAAGCTCGGCTACCGCACCACGACCATGCCGTCGGGTGCCGGCCACGACGCCCAGACCATGCAGCACCTCGCCCCCTCGGGTCTGATCTTCGTGCCGTCGGTTGGCGGCATCAGTCACGCGCCGAAGGAATATACCCCTTGGCCCGACGTCGAGCGCGGCGCCAACCTGCTGCTGCACGGGATCATGGCGCTGGCCTTCCTGTCATCGAATTGACACGAAATTATCATTCATCTGTTGTCGAGCTGCAAAACTCTTACATTAAGCAGCATGCAGGGACGGGGCTTCGCCATGGCTGCCGTCGGCCACCGCAGAACCTATAGGGATGGGATCATGAGCCAGCGCACCACTAAGAGCGAGGTGTCGAGCCTGCCGGTTGGCCTCAGCCGCCGCCGGATGCTGGGCACCACCGCAGCCGCCGGGATCGGCATCGCGGCCCCTGCGATCATCAGCAAGAAGGCCCTGTCGTCCTCGGGCGAGCTCAACCTCTACACCTGGTCGGACTACGTCTATCCGGAGATGATCGAGTCCTTCGAGGCCGCGACCGGGATCAAGCTCAACCTTTCGACCTACGGCTCCAACGACGAGGTCTTGAACCGGCTCAGGGCGGCTGCCGGCGAAGGCTTCGACGTCGTCATGCCGTCGATCACCTACACCCCGTCCTGGGTCAGCCAAGAGCTCCTGCAGCCGCTCGACGAGAGCAAGATCAACGTCGACAAGGTCATCCCGTCGATGTGGGCGAGCTCGGCCGAGCTCGGCGGCGTGCAGGGCGGCAAGCGCTACACCTCGCCTTTCAACTGGGGTACCGAGGGCCTGGCGATCGACAGCGAAGCGGTGAAGCCGGTCTATGGCGAGCTCGGCTACGGCTCGCTCTGGACGCCCGAGATGGTCGGCAAGGTCACCGTCCGGGCGCATTCGAGCCTGCTCGGCATCGGCCTCTACCTCGATTCGATCGGCGAGGTGCCGTCCGAGCAGATGCGCGTCACCTACACCGACGAAGCCAGGATGCGCGAGGTCTACGAGCAGCTTCTGGCGTTCGCGGTCGAGCACAAGGACCGGGTCATCCAGTTCTGGTCGAACGCCCAGGAGACCGAGGCCGCCTTCCTGCAGAACGGTGCGGTGCTCGGCCAGACCTGGGACGGCCCGGCCATGCGCATGCAGATCGACAGCGGCGGCCGCTACACCTACCTCGCCCCCAAGGAGGGAGCGCTCACCTGGATGGATTCGATGGGCATCCCGGTTGGGGCGGAGAACATCGAGCAGGCCTATGCCTGGCTCAACTGGTACTACACGCCCGAGCACGCGGCGATCCACGTGCGCAACTCCGGCTACAACTCCTGCACCAACGGTGCGGCCGAGCTCGCCGGCGAGGACTACGCCGCCAATTTCGCGCGCGCCTACCCGGACGACGCCATCGAAAGCCTCTGGTGGTACCCGCCGGAGCCGCCCTGGTTCGTCGCGGCCCGAAACGAGTTCCGCGACCGCTTCCTTTCGGCTTGAAGATGATCGTGCCGGCCGACGCACCGCCGTCGGCCGGCCGCCATCGTCCGGGACACTAGGCGATGCTGGCCGGCAAGAGCGTCAGCCTCGAGAGTGTCAGCATGGCGTTCGGCGACTTCGTTGCCGTCAGGGACGCCACGCTGGAGATCGAGGCCGGGGAGTTCTTCTCCTTCCTCGGCCCCTCGGGCTGCGGCAAGACCACGATCCTCCGGCTGATCTCGGGCTTCAACGAGCCCACCGCCGGGAGCGTCAGGATCGGTGGAGAGTCCATGGCCGGCATCCCGGCCAATCGCCGGCCGACCGCCCTCATCTTCCAGAACCTGGCCCTCTTTCCGCTGATGACCGTCTGGGAGAACGTCGCCTTCGGTCTCGAGGCCCGGGGTGTCGACAAGGCGACCCGCCGGAAGCGGGCGGGCGAGCTGCTCGAGCTCGTGGCGCTGGACGGCCAGGGCGAGAAGCTCGTCACCCAGCTCTCGGGCGGCCAGCGCCAGCGCGTTGCCATCGCCCGCGGCCTCGCCGTCGAACCGGCCGTCCTCCTGCTCGACGAGCCGCTCTCCGCCCTCGACCTCAAGCTGCGGCAGAAAATGCGCGCCGAACTGCGGGCGATCCAGAAGGAGACCGGCGTCACCTTCATCTACATCACCCACGACCAGGGCGAGGCGCTCACCATGAGCGACCGGATCGCGGTGATGAGCCAGGGCCGGATCGAGCAGGTGGGCCCGCCCGATGCCATCTACCGCGATCCCGCCACCGCCTTCGTCGCCACCTTCGTCGGCGAGAGCAACGTCTTCCTGGGCCGGATCGTCGAGGCGGCCAACGGTGCCGCCACGATCGAGACCCCCTTCGGCCGGTTCAGCGGCCGCAACCCCAAGGGCCTTGCCGCTGGGTCCGAGGCACAGCTGGTCGTGCGCCCGGAACGCTGCCGGCTCGCGACCGATAAAGACCCGCTCAACCGGCTCACCGGCCAGAGCCAGCGGGTCGATTTCGAGGGCTCCTTCATCAATCTCGTGCTCGAGCTCGACGACGGCCGGGAGATCGTGGCCCAGCTCACCAATCACGGCGAGGCGCTGCACATCACCCCGGGCGAGGCCGTGAGCATCGGCTTTCCGACCGAGGCCGCCCTCCTGCTCGAACCCGGGACGACGGCCGGTGCGTGACGTCCTCAGCCGCTTCGGCCCGGCCGCGGGTGCTCTCGTCCTCGGCACCGTGGCACTCTGGGTGATCCTTTTGGTCGTCCTGCCGCAGCTCTTCATGATCGACATGTCGCTCAGGCCGAGCCTGCCGCCCGCGGCCCGCGCCGGGCCGGACGATGTCTGGTCGATGAGCAACTACGCCACGCTTTTCACCAACGACCTGCACCGGGCGATCTTCTGGCGAACCATCGTCTCGGCCGCCGCCGTCACCCTCCTGGCGCTCGTTGTCTGCTACCCGATCGCCTATTACCTGGCGCAAGAGGTCAAGGGCCCGACCGCCGCCATCTTCGTCCTCGGCCTGATCATTCCCTTTTGGGTCAACGAGATCCTCCGAACCTTCTCCTGGTTCCTGATCCTCTCGCGCAACGGGCTCTTCAACCAGGTGCTGATCGGACTCGGCATCACCGCCGAACCGCTCAATCTGGGTGGTGTGGGGGCGGTCATGCTCGGGCTGGTCTACGCCTACATCCTCTTCATGGTCTTCCCGCTCTACAATGCGATCGAGAGCCTGGACAAGAACCAGATCGAGGCGGCCCGCGACCTCGGCGCCTCCTGGCCGCGCATCCACGCCCGGGTCGTCATCCCGCACGCCAAGCCCGGCATCGCCGTCGGCTGCATCATGACCTTCATGCTGGCGGCCGGCACCGTCGCCGTGCCGCAGCTGATGCAGGCGCTGCCCGGCGGGACGAATGCCCGCTGGTTCACCCAGATCATCTACAGCCTGTTCTTCGACGGCGGCGACTGGAACGCCGGCTCGGCCTATGCCTTTGCCCTGCTCGCCGCCTGCATCGTCTTCATCTTCGTGATGATGCGGCTGTTCAAGGTCGGCATCGCGGATGTCGCCAAATGACGGCGAACCGCGTGCTCGGCCTGTTCATCGGCCTCTATCTCGTCCTCTTCTTCGCCTATCTCTTCCTGCCGCTCGTCTTCATGGTGGCGGCCGCCTTCAACGACAGCCGCTTTCCGACCATGCTGCCCTGGCAGGGCTTCACCCTCGACTGGTTCTGGGGCTTCGACAGCCGCGGCCGGCCGATCGGCCTCTTCCAGGACGCGCGGATGGGCCAGGCGATCTGGAACTCGATCCTGATCGGCCTCGGCGTCATCGCCATCTCGCTACCCGTGGGGTTGGCAGGAGCCCTCTATCTGCAGACCATCCGCACCCGGGCCAAGCCCCTGATCTACGGCATCATGGTCTCGCCGATCCTCACGCCTGGCGTCATCCTCGGCATCTCGACCCTGGTCTTCTGGCGCTCCAGCTTCGGCGTCGGCGGCGGGCTCCTTCTTGCGATGATCGCGCAGAGCACGTTCATCGCCGCCTATTGCATGCTGCTGTTCATGGCGCGGCTCGAGCGCTTCGATCGCACCCAGGAGGAGGCCGCCCTGGATCTGGGTGCCAGCCAGGCCCTGGTCCTGCGCCGCATCCTCTTGCCCTACCTGATGCCGGCGATCCTCTCGGCTGCGTTCATCGCCTTTTTGCAGTCCTTCGAGAACTACAATACTACGCTGTTCGTCATCGGCACGCAGGATACGCTGACCCTCAACATTGCGTCCCGCGTCCGCCTCGGTCTCACCCCGGCGGTCAACGCCATCGGCGTCATCATGATTGCTCTGACGATCCTCGGGGCCATCGTCTACGAGGTGCTGCGACGGCGCGAAGCGCGCCGCAGCGCTGCTCTCGCCGGCTGAGACCTCGACCAGACCGTCGCTCTGCCCTTGATCGGCCGTCCGCGACAGAACGGCTCGCCCCGGCCCATCGATCGCCCCCGCCCGGCGGAAGCGATGATCGTGGCGTCGTCATTGGCGAGCCCCACCAGAACTTCGAGCCGGGGCGGCCCGGGGGTTAACGGCCGTTAAGGGTACCTGGTACGCTTAACGGCGCCGCCGGGGAGCGGCAGGCGCTGGCGCGCGGGGCTCTCTGGTCGCTGACTTGCGACTAGGCCGGCATCGGGATCTCGTGTCCCATGGCCGGCACGTCGTAGCCGCGCTGCACGCCCGGCCGGGCGGCGAGCTCCTCGTACCAGCGCTTGACGTTGGGGAACTGGCCCAGATCGATCTGCTGCCATTCGAAGCGCGAGAACCAGGGCCAGGTCGCGAAATCGGCGATCGAGAGGAAGTCGCCCGCCAGATAGCGGACCTCGCCGAGCCGCTTGTCGGCGACCCCGTAGAGCCGCGCCGTCTCCTTCCCATAGCGCTCCTCGGCATAGGGCGCCTTGCCGGGGTTGAAGCGGAGGAAGTGGTGCGCCTGGCCGAGCATCGGCCCGACCCCGCCCATCTGCCACATCAGCCACTCGAGCACGGGCCAGCGATCGTCCGCCGTCTCACCCATGAACCGGCCGGTCTTCTCGGCGAGATAGATGAGGATCGCCCCCGATTCGAAGAGCGAGCGACCGTTGTCGTGATCGACGATCGCCGGGATCTTGTTGTTCGGGCTGATCTTCAAGAAATGCGGCTGGAACTGCTCGTCCTTGCCGATATTGATCGAGTGGACGGTGTAGGGCAGGCCGCACTCCTCCAGCATGATGGAGATCTTGCGGCCGTTGGGGGTGCTCCAGGTATAGAGATCGATCAAGAGCGGACTCCAGATTGACGGTCGGGCGGGGCGAGATCCGGCACGACCCTAGGCGCCCGACCGGCCGGCTGGCAACCGCTGGGGCTCGAGCACTGGACCCGCCGATGCCGGTCGCGATCAGCCTACCTGCGAGGCGACGATCAGCGCGATGGCGGCGGCGAGGCCGGCGGCCATGATGATGATGCCGAAATCGTAAAGACGCATGACGCTGCTCCCTCGTCTATCGTTGCGATGCGCGTTGGCCTAGGTGCTCGGTGGCCGGTTGTCCATCCCTTCTGCTGCGTTCTCGGTGCGACGCCAACGGCGCCTTGCATCGGACGGCTGCTCTCGCCACCTCACGCTGCAACGCATCATGGCGCGCGCGGGGGAGACATGGCGAAACGCAAGGCTGCTGCCGGCCAATCACGAAAGCCGAGCCGGGCCACATCGGCGGTGACCGAGCCGATCTCGCCGCTCTTGCCCCGCTACACGCAGTTCGACCGGCTCTGGCACGCGGGCCAGGCCAAGCTCACCTTCGGCATCTCGCTGCCGGCGGTTGCCGCCGCCTGGAGCGACTGGGCCTCGCACCTCGCCAATGCCCCGGGCCGCAGGCTCGAGCTGGCGCAGGCAGCGATGCACGACGGCTGGCGGCTGGCACTCTTCGCCGCCCGGGCGGCGAGCGGCGGGGCGAGCGAGCCCTTCCCGCCCGATGGCGACGATCCACGCTTCGCGAATCCCGCCTGGCATCGCTTCCCCTTCAATGTCTGGGCACAAGGCTTCCTCGCGACGCAGGCTTGGTGGGATGCGGCGACCAAGGGGCCACGCGGGGTGACCGCCCAGCACCAGCGGCAGGTGCACTTCATGGCCCGCAACGCGCTCGATCACTGGGCGCCGTCCAACCTGCCCTGGACCAATCCCGAGGTCGTCGAGCGCACGGCCGCCGAGCAGGGCCGCAACTTCGTGCGCGGCCTCGAGTTCCTCGCCGACGACGTCGAGCGGCGCGCGGCCGGCAAGGGGCCGGCTGGCAGCGAGGACTTCGCGGTCGGCAAGAACATGGCAATGACGCCGGGCCGGGTGGTCTATCGCAACGACCTGATCGAACTCCTGCAATACACGCCCACGACCGAGACCGTCTATCCGGAGCCCGTCTTGATCGTGCCGGCCTGGATCATGAAGTACTACGTGCTCGACCTTGAGCCCGAGAACTCGCTGATCGAGTATCTCGTGGGCCAGGGGCACACCGTCCACTGCATCTCCTGGAAGAACCCGGGCGAGGCCGAGGCGGAGCTCGACCTCGACGATTATCGCCGGCAGGGCGTGCTCGCGGCGCTCACCGCCGTGAACACCATCCAGCCCGACCGCAAGGTGCACAGCATCGGCTACTGCCTGGGCGGCACCATCCTCGCGATTGCCGCAGCATCCATGGCCCGCGACGGTGACGACCGGCTCGCCTCGATGAGCCTGCTCGCCGCACAGACCGACTTCAGCGAGGCGGGCGAGCTCATGCTGTTCATCGACGAGAGCCAGATCGCCTATCTCGAGGACATGATGTGGGAGCAGGGCTATCTGGATACCGACCAGATGGCCGGCGCCTTTCGCCTCCTGCGCTCGAACGACCTCGTCTGGTCGCGAATGATTCGCCAATACCTGATGGGCGAGCGCGAGGAGATGCATGCGCTGATGGCCTGGAACGCCGACGGCACGCGGATGCCGGCACGAATGCATGGGCAGTACTTGCGCGCGCTTTTCCTCGAGAACCGGCTGAGCCGCGGCCGCTTCGCGGTCGAGGGCCGGGCCATCGCGCTCACCGATATTCGGGTACCCGTCTTCGCCGTCGGCACCGAGAAGGACCACATCGCCCCGTGGGAATCCGTCTACAAGATCCGCCTCCTGACCGACGCGCCGGTCACCTTCGCGCTCACCAATGGCGGCCACAATGGCGGCATCGTCAGCCGGCCGGATCACCCGCATCGCCACTATCGGTTCGAGACCATGGCCGAGGACGCGATCTACCAGCCGCCCGAGCAGTGGCTCGCCGGCCGCACCCCCGAGCCCGGCTCCTGGTGGGTTGCGTTTCAGGCCTGGCTCGCCGAACGGAGCGGCGAGCGCACCGCGCCACCGCCCATGGGTGCGCCAGAAAAGGGCCTGCCGCCGCTCGACCCGGCGCCGGGGCGCTACGTGCTCGAGCGTTGAGCATCGAGGCGGTTCGGCCTGCGGACAGGACGGCCGGCTTCGCTACGTTTTAACGATATTTTCTCGGTCTTGACTTGGATCAATCCAGCGACCGAATAACCAAAGGATAATTCGTCGTCGGTTTTTGCGAACGTTAGGGTAGCAGGCCGGCGCAGTCGATTTGCAGACAACGTCTGTCAGCGAGGACAATGCCATGACTAATGATTCCAGGATTAATGGACAACTCGTCGAAGCCGCTCTCTTCGGCTATGACACGTTCGCCGACGTCGGCGACTATCCGAGCACCCCGGCCCTGCCGAAGCTGCCGACCGGCAATGCGGTGGATCGCGGCTGGGTGCCGGTGCCGGAGTTGACGCTCCCGGACCCGGAGAATGCCAACATCAATCTCCTGGAAAGCCCCGGCGTCGACCGCGCCGATATCGGCGTCCAGGTCGGCCTGCCGGCCGGCACCTTCACCAGTGCCGCGCACTTCTACACGGGTGAGCTCGAGGGCCGGAATACCCTGGTGATCACCTATCGCAGCACCGATGAGCCGAACGAGTTCGGCTTTCAGGGGTTGGAGATCGCCCCCGGCGTGCGCGGCTGGGACCTCTACTACGCGGCGCACCAGGAGGCCACGGTAGCGGCGCTCGGCTATGCCGTGGCCTCGACCTTGGACGCTGACCCGGAAAACGACATCCAGCAGATCCTGTTCTCGGGGCACAGCCTCGGTGGGATCATCGCCGAGCTGAGTGCTGCCCGGCTGGTCGGCGATGGCGCCCCGTTCGCGCCGCTCGCCGACAAGACCCTTCTCGTCACGCTCGGCTCGCCTGGGTCGACCGAGACGGTCGAGGGCGTGGAGCAGCTCAACATCGTCCATACGGACGATTTCGTGGCGCAGCTCTCGGCGCTGAGCCCGCTCTTCAGCGAGGGTGGAGTCGCCCGCGAGGGCGAGGACCTGGTCATCGAGCGGCCGGAGGTGCAGCTGCCGGACTTCAAGCCAGAGGATCTGGACACGCCTGATAAAATCCTCGCCGCCAGCCAGATCCCGGGCATCGGCGACGAGCACCCGATCGTCGTCTACATCGACACGGCGAGCCTGCTGGAATCGGCGGAGAGCTTCGTGCCGGGCGTGCGCGATGCGCTCGACGATCCGTTCCGCTGGTTGAACGCCGGGATCGACGAGACGACCATTGGCACCGACAAGACCGAGATCATCCGAGGCCGCAACGCCGACGAGTTGATCTTCGCCCTCGACGGCAACGATCTCGTCTACGGCAACAACGGCAATGATGTGCTGGTCGGCGGTTCGGGCCGCAACCAGCTCTACGGCGGCAAGGGGAACGACACCCTGGTCGATGGCCCGGGCAATGACTTCCTGTTCGGCGACAGTGGCAATGACCTCTTCTTCATCAACGGGGGCCTCAACATCGCGAACGGCGGGAGTGGCAAGGATACCGCCATCTTCGATGGTACCGTCGGTGACTTCTCGATCTTCGCCTTCGGCGGGATCGGGGTGGTCAGCCGCGTCGACGATCCCACTGAGCGAACCATCGTTCAGAGCATCGAGAAGCTGGAGTTCGACGACCAGCTGCTGGCGCTCAAGGGCGGCACCTTCCAGCCCGTGCCCGAGGTGGCCGTCGCCAGTGCGGCGATCGACGACCTGGTGATCACGGCCGACGTCGCCTGAAGCCGCGTCTCACCGTCGCCGGCCGGGCTCGGTTGACCGCGCCCGGCCGGCGACTATGCTGCACTGCAAAGTCGCCACCTTGCGCGAGGAGCAGCCGCGATGAAGCCCGCCGAGATCGCCGAGATGCCGGTCAAGCCGCAGGACCACACGGCCTACAAGCGCCTGATCGCCGCAACCGAGGGCATCCCTACGGCCCGCACCGTGGTCGCCCACCCCTGCGACGTCCCGTCGCTGGAGGGTGCGCTCGAGGCCATGGACGCGAAGATCATCGAGCCGATCCTGGTCGGACCCAAGGCACGGATCCTGGCCGCCGCCGAAACGCTCGGCCGGTCGCTCGAGGGGATCGAGATCGTCGAGACCGAGCACAGCCATGCCTCGGCCGAGAAGGCGGTAGCCCTGATCCGCGAGGGGGCCGGCGCCTTTTTGATGAAGGGCAGCCTGCACAGCGACGAGCTCCTGGGAGCGGTCACCGACCGGGACAAGGGGCTGAGGACCGAGCGGCGGATCAGCCACGTCTTCGCCATGGCGGTCCCGACCTATGAGCAGCCGCTGTTCATCACCGATGCGGCGGTCAACATCTTCCCCGACCTCGATGCCAAGCGCGACATCGTGCAGAACGTCATCGACCTGGCACTTGCCCTCAACCAGGACCCGAAGGTGGCGATCCTCTCGGCGGTCGAGACGGTGACCACCAAGATCCCGTCCACCATCGACGCCGCGGCCTTGTGCAAGATGGCGGAGCGCGGCCAGATCACCGGCGGCAAGCTCGACGGGCCTCTGGCCTTCGACAACGCGATCAGCCCCGAGGCTGCCAGGATCAAGGGCATCGTCTCGCCTGTGGCAGGCCAGGCCAACATCCTGGTGGTGCCCGATCTCGAGGCCGGCAACATGCTGGCCAAAAATCTGACCTTCCTCGGCAATGCCGACGCGGCGGGTATCGTCCTCGGCGCCCGGGTGCCGATCGTGCTGACCAGCCGGGCCGACACCCCTCGCGCCCGGATGGCCTCCTGTGCCGTCGCCGCCCTCTTCGCCGAGTACCAGGCAACGCACAAGCCGGTCATCGGCAGCTGAGCGGTCGACGGCAGCCGGAGGCTCGGACCAGCGGCTAATGAACGACGGTCGCCGGAGCCGTTTCCTCGGCGGTCACGGGCGACAGGTCCACCGGCTCCAGCACCGCCAGGAGCTTGGCGCAGAGATCGGCCGATTGCCGGGCCGCCGCCGCCTTGTCCGGCATCACCGCCCAGCCGCCCGTCTCGATGAACTGCCGCTGCGCATAGGCGCTGCCGATCGCCTTGAAGTCGACGAGCTTGGCCTGGGCGCCGGGGGCGGCGAGGAAGTTATCGACGCAGATCACCGAGGCGAGCTCGTGACGCCCCTGGTCAGCGGCCGTTGCCGCCATGCTCCGGGCGGTCGCACCGGTCACCCAGCCGCCCCAAACGAAGCCGACCACCAGCGCTGCCGCCACCGAGCCGATACAGGACCAGACCAGCAGCGTCTTCGACGGCTGCAAATCGTTCCAGCGCTCACCGAACGATCTATTTTTGTAGTCCGACATGATATTAATCCTTTCTGCCTTCACGAGGCGCCCTTTATTTTCCAAAGTCAAGCTCTATAGAAATTGTTACTTTATCTTCATGAGCGGGCCGGGAGCCAGGGCCGGCAATCGCCGGCGAGCCGCGCCTCGAGCGCGGCGATCACGGTCTCGAGCACCTTGACCCGGCCGTAGCGCTTGTTCTCGGCTTCGATCAGCGTCCAGCGTGCGTAGCTGGTACTGGTGCGATTCGGCATGTCGCCGATCGCCTGTTGGTAGTCGTCCCACAGCTCGCGGTTGCGCCAGTCATTCTCGGTCAGCTTGTACCGCTTGAACGGCGTCTCGCGGCGCGCCTCGAACCGCTTCAGCTGCTCGTCCTTGGCGCAGAAACCTCGATCCCCTCGACCAGCACCCGGCCGTACCAGGATCGCTTGAGCTCGAGCTGGGCCTCGATCAGCCCGGTGCGCAGCTGCGGCTCCTCCTCCTCCTCGCGGCTGGTACCTTCCAACACGTGTGGCTGCAGCGTCGATGCGAACACGGCCACCTCCCATTGAGCCGAGACCAGCAGCACGATCGGCAGCAGGTCAGGCGACGCAAGATTGTCGACAAGCCCGAGACAAGCGCCGGCTCAGGGCCGGGCGGCGATGGTCTCGATCCCAATGGTCGATGCCTCGGGCTTCTGCCGCAGAGCCCCGAGCGCTTTCTCCAGCTCCTCGAGATAGACCGGGGCGGGCTCGATCTGCGGCCGCGCCTCGGCGAAGAGCGGCTCGGGGCTGGCGATGACGACGATCAGCTCGTGGCCGAACGGCTCGGCGATGGTGAGCCATTGGCCGTCAGCGGGATCACCGATCCGGACGACCTCGGCCGGTGGCAGCGGCTCGCCCTCCGGCTGATGTGGTGCCAGATGCACGACCATGCCGTCGGCGGTAAAATAGTCGACCACGAGATGGCTCGCGAAGGCCGGCGTCAGCACGCGCAGGACCAGAGGTTCGGTGGCGGCCAAAACGTAGTCGGACCGCGCCGGAAAAAGATCGGCGAGCCGCGGCATCGCGGGTACCGCATGGGCCGCGAGCATGTCGTAGAGCCGGCAAAAGCTGCCGGAGGCATCGAGGTCGAGCGTCACCTTGTCGACGTCGTCGAGTGCCGCGATCGCGGCCAGGAGCTCGGTCCGGTCCGTCGGACTGGCGGTCGTGCCGACCAACCGCAGACCGAGCGCGGTCGGCTCCACCTCGAGCCTGGTGCAGGGCCGCTCCGCGACGCCCGCGAGCAACGCCGCGACGGTGCTCCGGCTGTCCGGGCGCTCCGGCGGCTCGGCCAGCGGCAGGTCGGGCAAGGCGGCCAGCACCTCCTCCAGCGACGGCAACTCGGCCTCGGGCAGCACAGCGGTGGGCGGCTCCTGCGGCCCGGTGGCGGCCTCGTCCACGGCCACGGCAGGTGGTCCGGGCGAACGGTCGGTGACGATCGCCGGCGGCTCCACCTCAGGCTCGCCTTGCGGTGCCAGCCAGACAACCGCGATCACCCCGAGCGCCAGGAGTGCGACAAGTGCCGCAACCAGCCGCGGCCGGCGCCGCCGCGACCGTGGCGCGATCGCCGCCTCGGACCGCACCGGCGGCAGATCCGGCGCCGCGGGCGGCTCGCCCATCGGTGCCGGACGCGCTTCCGGCTCCGGCGCCGTGTCCAATCTGCCGACAGCAAAGCCCTCGCTCGCCGCCAGCGCCAGCTCGAGCGCCGCGGCGATGTCGTTGCCGGAGCCGTAGCCGATGCTCGCATCGGCCGAAACCAGCCGGCGCTGCACCGCAAGGAGCGGTGGCGGAAGAATTGCCGGCGTCAGCTCGTCCGGTGCCTGCGGGTCACAGCCCAGCATCGCCGCCATGAGCCGGCCGAGTGCCAGGAAGTCACCGCGTCGACCGGCGGGCTCGCCGGCGGCTACCCAGGGGGCCAGAAATGCCGGATGCCGGCTCGCCGGCGGCAACGGGTCGGCAAGCCTGACCGTGCCGCCGACGAAGAGCACGGTCAAGGGCTCGAGGCCGCCATGCGCCTGGCTCTGCGCGTGCAGCCGATCCAGCGCCCGCGCGATCCTGGCGGCCAGCCGTGCTGCCTCCCGCCAGGACAACGGCCCGGTGTGCTCCAATCGGGCGGCAAGCGATGGCGGCTCGGTCGACAAGAATGCGCGCTCCGAAAGATAACAACGCCTGAACTGGCCAAGGAACGTGCAGCACCACGCTGCGCTTGTCGAGAGAGAGGTGGGCTGAAGCTTCAGCCTGAGGCTGAACGCCACCCCATCCAGTTCGCCGCAAAGCCAGCCACCCGGCCGAGCCAATCGTAGATCGGTGACCCTGGAGTGACACAGTCAACAAAACAGCATTCTCAAGCCCTACGACAGACGGGTTCGGGTTGCACGATGTTGCGTTGCGGACAACATTCCATGCTATTGATGTCGACGTCGGGGATGGTCCCGAGGTGCAGATGGTCGTCCGCCTGCGGATCCACGGCCGGGTGCAGGGCGTCTGGTATCGCGGCTGGCTGGTCGAGGAGGCGTCGGGTCGCGGGCTGGATGGCTGGGTGCGCAACCGGATGGACGGGTCGGTCGAAGCGCTGGTCGCCGGGGACGAGGCGGCTGTTCGGGCCTTGATCGAGCGCTGCAGGGAGGGGCCGAGCCTCGCCCGGGTGGCGCTGGTCGAGGAGCGTTTCGAGAGCGAGCCGCCGGCACCGGGCTTCGTGCAGCTGGCGACCCTCTAGGGCCGGGTCGACAGAGTGTTCGAGAGTGGAGTTCAAAACGTGATCACGGGTCGAGATCGAGGCGGGATAGGCATGGGTACCGCTGGCTGGTCCAGGCGGGCCTTTGCCGGCAGCTGCCTCGCGGCTGCCGGCGCCGTTTGCCCGGGCATCCGTCCGGCCCTGGCGTCGACGCCCGCGCCCGCCGACCGCAGCTTTGCCATCTCCCGTGACGGCGACGAGATCGGCCGCCACGATGTCCGCTTTGCCGCCACCACAGACGGCCTCGAGGTCAAGACGACCATCGACATCACGGTCAAGGTCGCCTTCCTCACCGCCTTCCACTTCGAGCAGCAGGCCCGCGACCTCTGGCGCGACGGGCTTCTGGTCGAGAGCAGGGTTGCGACCAACGACAACGGCACCAAGAGCGAGACCCTGCTGCGGGCCCGCGGCGACAATCTCAGTGTCGAAGGCGGTGTCGAAAACCGCATGCTCCACGTGCCACTCGGCACCATGACCGACATCGCCTTCTGGAACCTCGACATCGTCCGCCAGCGCGCACTGGTCGATCTGCAGCGGGCCAAGCTCCTCAGCCTTGCCGCCCGCTCGGGCGGTGCCGAGACGATCGAGGTGGCCGGCGGCCACATCACCGCCCAGCGCTACACCATCGACGCCGAATCCGGGCGCAACGGTGACATCTGGTTCGATGACGCCGGCAACTGGGTGAAGGGTCTCCTGGCCACCCGTGGCGAGAAACTAGCCTACCACCTGCGCGGCTGAAGCGGCGGCTCAGCCGCCACGCGCCGCGATCTGCTCGGCCAGGGCGACGATGCGCTTCGCCTCCACGACGTGCAGGTTCTCGACCAGCTTGCCGTCGAGCACGGCCACCCCCTGCCCCGCCTCGAGCGCTGCCGCATAGGCCTCGATCTGCCGCTTTGCCTGCGCCACGGCCTCGGCCGACGGGCCGAACGCCTCGTTGGCAGCGGCGATCTGCTTGGGGTGGATGAGCGTCTTGCCGTCGAAGCCCAGGTCGCGCCCCTGCTCGCAGGCAGCGGCAAGGCCGTCATCGTCATTCAGATCGAGATAGACACCGTCGACGATGGCGATGCCCGCGGCCCTGGCCGCCAAGAGGCAGATGCCGAGCGAAGGCAGCATCGGCAGCCGCATGGCGGTGTGCCGGGCGAGCAGATCCTTGGTCAGATCGGAGGTGCCCATCACGAAGCACGCGACCCGCGGGTGATCGGCGATCGCCTCGGCGTGCAGCACGCCGCGCGGCGTCTCCATCATGCACCAGATGCCCAGATCAGCGGGGGCCCCGGCAGCATCGAGCACCGCCACCGCCCGGCGGACCATGTCCGCACTCTCGACCTTGGGCAGCAGCACGGCATCGGCCCCGGCGGTCGCCATCGCGACGAGATCGCCGTGCCCCCAGGCGGTATCCAGGCCGTTGACGCGAACCGCGAGCTCGCGATGGCCATAGGCCGCCTTGTCGCTCAGGGCCGCCCGGATCGCCTCGCGCCCGGCCGCCTTGGCATCCGGGGCCACCGCATCCTCGAGATCGAGGATCAACGCATCGGCCGGCAGCTCCCTGCCCTTGGCCAGTGCCCGCGGGTTGGAGCCCGGCATGTAGAGAACGGAACGGCGCGGGCGGGCAAAAGCCGACATGGCGGATCTCCGAAGGGTGACGCAGGCACGCCACTCTCCTACTCGATGTCAGCCGCCGGCTGAAGGGTCCGCGACGCCACAGCCGCCCACGGGGCGGCATCGATGCAGCTCAGCGCGGCCTCCGCCGGAACAAGAGGTCGATGCTGCCCAAAAGGACGGTCAGCGCGATGACGATACCGAGGTCGAGGCGCGGGACCTTCCAGACGAGGATGCCGAGAAAGCCGCAGAGCACCAGCAAGGCCAATAGACTGAGCATGCGCTCCAGCATCACGTCACTCCTCGGGGTTCTCCGCGGCGACGACGGTCGCAAGCCAGCGTGCCGTCCGCAACAGCCGGCCGTCGTCGCCGCGCCGGCCGACCAGCTGCGCCCCCATCGGCAGGCCGGCCGCGGCCTCGAAGAGCGGCACGGTCACGGCGGGCGTGCGACAGAGCGTCCAAAGGCCGTTGAAGACGGGATCGCCCGTGCCCTCGGCCATGGTTGGCGCCGGCCCGGTTGCCGCCGGGGTGAGGATCGCATCGCAGCGCTCGAAGATCTCGTCGAGCCCTGCATTCAGCACATCCGCCCAGTCCAGCGCGGCGATGTAGTCGCGGGCAGCCGTGGCGTTGCCCCGCTCGATCGCCCCCTGCATTCCCGGCGAGAGCTGATCGAAGCCACGCCGGGCGTAGCCATAGTAGCACTTGGCGAGCTCGGCGAACTGGATGCGCTGGCGGATCGCATCCGCCTCGGCGAAAGCCGGCGGCAGGTCGACCGCAAAGCACTGCTCGCCCAGAACGCCAACGAGCTCCTCGAACGCCGTCCGCACCTCGTCGCTGGCGCGGTCCCAATAGGGTGTCCGCACGAAGGCGAGGACCGGCGGCAAGGGCGGCTCGGCCAAGGCGGTGTCCAAAAGCCGCGGCGGCGGTGCCGGGGCGGTTGCCGGGTCCTTGGGGTCGTGGCCGAACAGCACCTCGGCGAGCATTGCCGCCCCCGCCACGTCGGCCGCGAGCACGCCGAGCGTGTCCAGACTCGGCGCCTGGGCGAGCACGCCACGCCTGGAAATGCAGCCGAAGGTCGGCTTGAAGCCGACGGTACCGCAAAAACTCGCCGGACGGATGACCGAGCCCGCCGTCTGGCTGCCGATCGCAAACGGCACCATGCCGGCCGCAACGGCGGCCGCCGAGCCCGCGGACGAGCCGCCCGGCGAGCGGTCGGGATCGACCGGATTTGTGGTCTTGGACGGGTGAAAGAGGGCGAGCTCGGTGGTCACCGTCTTGCCCATGATGACCGCCCCTGCGGCCTTGAGCTTCTCGACCACCGCCGCATCGGCCACAGGCATCCGGCCGCGGTCGATGCTCGTGCCGTTCTCGGTCGGGATCCGGACGGTATCGATGATGTCCTTGACGCCGACGGGCAGGCCGTGCAGCGGGCCGATCGGCCGCCCGCTCGCCCGGTAGTCGTCGAGTGCCTTGGCCTGGTGCCGGGCGAAATCGGGATCGTGCCAGGCCCAGGCCTGCACCACAGGCTCGCGCTCGCGGATCCGGGCGAGTGCCGCCTCGGTCACCTCGACCGCGCGCAGGCTGCCCCGGACGAGCGCCTCGCGCAGGGCCACGGCGTCGCCGAGCGGGACGGTCCGCTCAACGGCCATAGAACAGCTCGGGCAGGTAGAAGACCGAGGCCGGGAAGATGTAGACGATGGCCATCGCCATGAAGACCATGAACAAGAACGGCAGCACGCCCGAGAAGATCTGCGTCAGGCGCACTTCGGGCGGGGCTATGCCTTTAAGATAATAGGCCGACATCGCCATCGGTGGGGTCAGGAACGAGGTCTGCAGGTTCAACGCCACCAGGATGCCGAAAAAGAGTGGATCGATGTTGAAGATGGCGAGCAGCGGCAGAAAGATCGGCACGAAGATGATGATGATCTCCGACCATTCCAGCGGCCAGCCGAGCAGGAAGATGATCAGCTGCGCCAGGATCAGGAACTGCAAGGGCGTGATGTCGAGGCCGCGGACGAATTCCGAGATCAGGTGCTCGCCACCCAAATAGGAGAAGACCGAGGAGAAGGTGTAGGAGCCGACGAAGAGCCAGCAGACCATGGCCGTGGTGCGGACGGTGAGATAGACGGATTCGCGCAACCGGTCATAGGTCAGGGCCCCGTACGCCGCCGCCAGGACGATGCCGCCCAAGGCACCGATCGAGGCCGCCTCGGTCGGCGTGGCGAGGCCGAAGAGGATCGAGCCCAGAACCGCGAGGATGAGAAAGGCGAGCGGGAAGAACGAGGTCATCAGCATGACGACGAGCTGCCCCATGGGCACGTCCGGGACCTCTTCGTCGGTCGGGCGCGGGGCGACGCTCGGCTGCAGGATCGAGCGGCTGATGACGTAGACGAGGTAGAGGCCGACCAGGATGAAGCCCGGCAGCAGGGCACCGGCATAGAGCCGCACGATCGAAACACCGGAGGAAGCCGCATAGACGATCAGCATGATCGAGGGCGGGATCAGGATGCCGAGCGTGCCCCCGGCGCAGATGATGCCCGAGGCGAAGGATGGTTCATAGCGCGCCTTGAGCATCGCCGGCAGGGCCAAAAGCCCCATCAGCGTCACCACGGCTCCGACAATGCCGGTGGCGGTGGCGAAGAGGGCACAGGTGATGAGGGCAGCGACCCCCATCGAGCCCGGCACGTTCTTCGAGGCGATGTTGAGCGTCGAGAACAGCCGGTTCACGATGTTGGCGCGCTCGACGATGTAGCCCATGAAGAGGAACAACGGCACGGCCGTCAGCACCTCGTTCGACATCACCGTATAGGTCTGGTTGATGAAGAGATCGAAGATGCGGCTGTTGAAGAACCCCTCGATCCAGAGACGCGTGCTGTCCCACCAGGACGCCGTCTCGTCCAGGCGCTCGTAGCTGCGCCACATCCGCCCGGCGTCGAAATAGGCATAGTAGCCGAAGCCGATGCCCATCGCCATCAGCGTGAAGGCGATCGGAAAGCCGAGGAAGACCATGAAAATGAACAGGCCCAGCATGAACAGGGCGACTTGGGGGTCCGTCATACGTGGCCTCCGGGCCGGGTTTCCGCCTCGGTTGCCTTCCGCAGGAGCGCGTCCTCGGTCTCGCGCACATCCTCCTCGGCCTCGAGCCAGACATTGTCGCGAATGCAGAGCAGGCAGCGGCAGACCTGGGCGATGCCCTGGATCACCAAGAGGATGCCGGCGGCGACGATCACCGTCTTGAACTGGAAGATCGGGATGCCGGCGGGGCTGTTGACGCTGACCTCGGCATAGCCCCAGGAGCGTGCCGCGTATTTCCAGCCGGAAAAGACCAGGGCGAGCACGCCCGGGAAGAAGAAGAGGATGTAGAGGACGAGGTCGACCTTGGCCTGGGTGCGCGGCTGCCAGAGGCGATAGAGGAAATCGCCGCGCACATGGCCACCCCGCGACAGCGTGTAGGCCCCGCCCATCATGAACAGCGTGCCGTACATGATGAACGACACGTCGAGCGCCCAGGGCGTCGGGCTGCCGAGGACGTAGCGAACGAAGACCTCGTAGGCGGTGCCGAAGGTCATCAGGATGATGAGCCAGGCGAACGCCTTGCCGAACGCTCCCGACAGGGTGTCGGCGAAACGGATGAAACCTTCCATGACGGCGCTTTCAGCCCTTGTTCCTGTGCCCACCCCGGCGGCTCGGCGCGACCTGCTCCGCGATCACTTGACCGGCAAAGAAACCGGCGACCGCGAGGCCGCCGGTTCCTCCTGCATCAAAGGCTGGCCGCTAGAGGGCGAGCCGGCCCGGGAAGTAGTGCTCGTAGGCGAGCGCGTAGTCGGGCGCGTTCATCAGCTCGTAGTAGGTCACCTTCTCGACCCAGGCGCGCTGGCTGTCCATCACGCGCTTGGAGAACTCGTCCTGCTCGAGCTCGGCGATCAGCTGATCCCAGGCTTCGAGCTGGGCCTGGAGGATGTCCTGCGAGGTGCGATGCACCGCGACGCCGAACTCGTCGCGGATCCGCTGCAGGTCATTGGAGTAGTTCTCCATCGCCAGCGCCGTGTTCGAGGTCGACGAGGCCTCGACCGCGTACTTAAAGATCGCCTGGAGGTCCGGCTCGAGATCATCGAAGAAATCGCGGTTGAACAGGAACTCGAAGGACTCCGAGGCCTGGTGATAGGACGAGAGGTAGTAGTGCTTGGCGACGTCGGGCGAACCGAACCGGAGGTCGGACGAGGGGTTGTTGAACTCGAAGGCGTCGATCACGCCACGCTCCATCGCCGGCACGATCTCGCCGCCCGGCAGCTGGGCGACCGACATGCCCATGGCCTGCAAGAGGTCGGCGGCAAGACCGACCGTGCGGTACTTGAAGCCCTGCAGCTCGCCCGCGGTGTTGACCTCCTGCTTGAACCAGCCGAACGGCTGGGCCGGCATCGGGAAGCCCATGAAGCCGTAGACGTTGAGGCCGAGCGTGTCCTGCGTGAGCTCACGGTAGAGCTCGGCACCGCCACCCTGGTAGAACCAGCCGAGCATGGTGGTGGCCGAGCCGCCGAACACCGGGCCCGTGCCGAAGAACGACGCCGCCTTCGACTTGCCGTACCAGTAGACCGGCACGGTGTGGGCCGCGTCGAGCACGCCGTCGTTCACCGCGTCCATCACCTGGAAGGCGCCGACCACCGCACCAGCGGGCAAGAGATCGACCGTCACCCGACCGCCCGACATCTCCTCGACGCGGGTCGTGTACTCCTTTGCGAAATCCATCCAGATGTCGGCCGCCGGCCACGATGTCTGCATCTTCACGACGAGCGGGGCCTGCCCCACCACCGCCGGTGCGCCGATGACCGACCCCGCCGCCACGCCACCGGCGACCGCACCCGTCTTCAGCATCGAGCGACGCGTGACGGGCTTTGCTGTTGTCTTGTCCATGCTAGCCTCCTGAACCGGTTGCACACACTGCAACCTCACAGAATATCGGGCTTAACAGAAACGCCTGTGGATTGGCAAGCCGCCACCCGGACGCGAACGCGGCACCACTCTGCAACTTCCGGGTGAACTTGCGGACTGCAGCCTAAAAAAGGGACCGCTTCCAGGCTTCGAGGAAGCGGTCCCGAATCGCACTCTTGAGGCGAGCACCGCCTGCCTAGCCGAGCGCCGGAGCAGCGACTGTGACCCGGGTCACATAACCGGAGCCTCAGCGCAGCCGGTCGAGGAACCAGGTGACCAGGCGGCGCCAGACCTCGTCCTTCTCGGCTAGGTCCTCGACATCATGATGGAGGTCGGGATTGTCGTTGACCTCGATCACCACGATGCCGGTCGGCGTCTCCTTGATGTCGACGCCGTAGAGCCCGCTGCCCATGAGGCTCGCCGCCTTGACCCCGATCTCGAGCACGGCGGCCGGCGCATCGGCCAAGCTGAGGGTGGTGAAGCGGCCGGGTGTCGCCTTGCCGCCCGGGTCGTGGCGGACGATCTGCCAGTGCTTTTTCGCCATGTGATACTGGCTGACGAAGAGCGGCTGGCGATCGAGCACGCCGACCCGCCAGTCGAAGGTCGTGGGCATGAAGGCCTGGGCCAGGATCAGGTCGGAGTCCTCGAGCATCTCCGCGGCGAGGCGCTCGAGCGCCGCCCGGTCGTCCGCCTTCTTCACCCCGCGCGAGAACGAGCCGTCGGGGATCTTGAGGACGAGCGGATAGCCGAGCGCGGTGGCCGCGGCCTCGATGTCCCGCCGGCCGGCGATGATCCGGGTGGGCGGGGTCGGCAGGCCGTGCGCGGTCAGGAGTTCGGCGAGGTAAACCTTGTTGGTGCAGCGCATGATCGAGCGCGGGTCGTCGATCACCGGCATGCCTTCCTGCTCCGCCCGTTGCGCGAAGCGATAGGTGTAGTGGTCGATGTTGGTGGTGACGCGGATCCAAAGGGCGTCGTAGGCGGCGAGCCGGGCGAGATCGTCCTTGCCGATCAGGTCGACGCCGAGCCCCATCCCCTCGGCGATCCGGGCGAAGCGCTTCAAGGTCGAAAGATCCGAGGGCGGCAGCGGATCCTTGGCATCGAACAGCACGGCGAGGCTGAAGCGGGGCTCGGTCCGGGTCTTGGGCTCGAGCCAGCGCCGGCCGAGATACCGGGCGATGGCGGCATCCAGCGCCGGCCGTTCCTCAGGGGTGAGATCGCCGACCGGCAAGAGCCGCAACCGCTTGATCCGCCACCAGGCTCCCGGCTGGATGGTCACTTCCAAAAGCGGGGCGCGAAACCAGTCGAACACCAAAAGCGCCAGGCGCTTGAACCGTGGGTCGCTCGCCCGGCCGAGCAAGATGCGCAGGCGCAGCATACCGGTCGGCGGCTCGGCCAGACGCCTTGCCGTCTTGTTCAGCGCCTCCTCGAGATCGGGAACGGCAAGGGCGTAGCCGGAGCGGCGCTGCAGCGCCAGGATGGTCTCGACCGAGGGCAGCACCTTCTCGCCGCGCGCCTCGGCCAGGAGCGAGACGTAGTAGCCGCGCGCCTGGTAGCTCGTGTCGCGCGCGAGATTGAGCACCTTGCCGCGCCGCCGCCGGCCATTGCCGCCCTTGCGCACCGGCTGTGGCTCCCGGCCGGTGCGACCCGCTAGATAGTCGCGGGTGCTCAGTGCCTGGGCAGTCGCCGGCAGCGCCGGAAAGTCGTCCTTGCGGTCGGCGACGATCGTCCAGGCGGCCATGCGCTCATCCGTGAAAAGATACCGGTCGTTCGGCGAAGGCGAGCGCCATGCGCAGCGCCGCGACGCCGTCCTCGTAATAGCCGTCGACGCGCGCGAAAAGGGTGAATCCGAGGTCCCGGTAGAGGGCTATCGCGTGGCTGTTGTCGGCCCGCACCTCGAGCCGGACACCAACGGCGCCCGCCGCGCGCGCCGCCCCGAGCCCGGCCTGGAGCAGCCGCCGGCCGGTGCCACGCGGTGCGGCCGGGCTGCGCACCAGCGAATAGACCCGCCACCAGGCCGTGTCGGCCCGCCGCAACATGAGGACATCGCCCAAAAGCGCCGTCCCCGAGGTGGCGACGAGGCTGAGGGCGCGCGGATTGGAAAGGTGCCGGCGCCAGGCTCGCCGCGACAGGCGGTCTCCCCGGAACTGCCGCTCGAGCACGAGCAGGGCCTCGAGATCGGCGAGCGTCGCCGGGCGGATCAGGGGTGCCTCAGCGGGCAAATCACCATACCCTGCGACGCAATTGCGGGCTGCGACACCCGAGCGCTCGGCACCGCTTGCCACGCGCGTTGACACCGCTACGTACCGACTGGACGATAACAATCTGTCCTACCCGTCCGGCGCGAGGCCGGGATACCGTGGAGAGGCCCCTTGGCCAAGCGACATCTTGCTGCTCTCGCCGCCATCGTCTGCCTCGCCAGCGCCTGCCAGGGTTATGCGTGGCAGCACCAACACGGCGCCGAGCACCCGCTCGCCGGCCGCATCGTCGATGTGGGGGCGCAGATGGTGGTCGACGAGACCGAGCTGTTTGCCGCCCTGGCCACGGCCGACATCGTGCTGATCGGCGAGAGCCACGGCAACCAGGATCATCACCGCCTCCAGGCCGACCTCGTGCGGGCGATGGGCGACCGGGTCAACGGTGTGGTCTTCGAGATGATCGACATCGACCAGCAGACGGACGTGGTGCTGCATTTCGCCCAGCGACCGGGTGACACGGCAGGCCTCGGCACGGCCCTCGACTGGCCCGAGAGCGGCTGGCCGGACTGGGCGCTCTACGAGCCGATCGCCACGGCGGCGCTCATGGTCGATGCCGAGATCGTCGGTGGCAACCTGCCCCGCAGCGCGGTCGATGGGCTCATGACCCAGGGGCTCGAGGCCCTCGATCCGGCGCTCGTCGACAAGACGGGCCTCGACGAGCCGCTCGCCCCCGACCTCGAGGCACAGCTGGTCACCACGATCGACGAGGCACATTGCGGCTTCGCTCCCGACGATCTCTTGCCGGCCATGGCCGACGTGCAGCGCGGCCGCGACGCGCAGATGGCCGACCGGCTCATCGCCATCAAGGGCCGGGGCCAGAGCGTGCTGATCGCCGGCAGCGAGCATGTGCGACGCGACTGGGGCGTGCCCTATTACCTGCACCGCGTCGCCCCGCGAGCGCGGGTGGTGAGCATCGCGCTCCGCGAGGTCGACGAGCGGCTGGCCGGGTTGCCCGTCAACCTGCCCTTCGATTTCGTCTGGTTCACCCCGCGCCGCCAGCCCCTGGGCTTCGACCTGTGCGACGCCTATCGCCAGCAGCTGGAGCGGATCGATGCCAAGCTGCCGCCCATTGCCCCGGGCACCTCGTCAACCGGCTGAGCGAAAGCGCTTTTCAACCCGACTGCGAGCCGCCATTCTCCGCACCGACCCGGACACGAGAGGAGCGGCGAGCATGGCAAGCACGAGACGCGTTTACACGCAGCTGACGATCGGCTGCACCGCAGCCTCGATCCTGGCGCTCGCCGCCGGCGCGGCCGCAGCCGAACCCCTGAGTGTCGCCGCCATCTACACCGTCCCGGTCGAGCAGCAGTGGGTCAGCCGCATCCACAAGGCCTTGAATGCGGCAGTCGAGCGGGGCGACATCACCTACAGCTTCTCCGAGAACGTCGCGAACACCGACTACGAGCGGGTGATGCGCGAATATGCCGAGCAGGACGTGGATTTCGTCTTCGGCGAGGTCTTCGGGGTCGAGCGTGCGGCGCGCGAGGTCGCCAAGGACTATCCCGAGGTCGCCTGGGTCATGGGCTCGAGCTTCCCGCCTGAGGAGCCCAACTTCTCGGTCTTCGACAACTACATCCAGGAATGCTCCTATCTGACTGGCTTGGTTGCCGGATCGAAGAGCGAAAGCAAGCTAATCGGGCTCGTCGGCGGCTACCCGATCCCCGAGGTCAACCGGCTGATGCACGCCTTCATGGCGGGTGCGCTCGAGGTCGATCCCGAGATCGCGTTCCTCGTCACCTTCATCGGCTCCTGGTACGACCCGCCCAAGGCCAAGGAGGCGGCATTCGCGATGATCGATGCCGGGGCCGACGTCATGTATGCCGAGCGCTACGGCGTCTCCGACGCCGCCAAGGAGCGCGGCGTATTCGCCATCGGCAACGTCATCGACACCCAGGACGAGTACCCGGGCACCATTCTGGCCTCGGCCATCTGGCATATGGAGCCCACCGTCGATCGCGCCATCGAGAAGGTCGAGAAGGGCGAGTACACTGCCGAGAACTACGGGCCCCTGAGCCACATGCCGGTCGGCGGCTGCACCGTCGCCCCCATGGACGACAGTCTGGTCGCGGCCGACGTCCAGGCCCTGGTCCGCGAGCGCGAAGCCGAGATCATGGCAGGATCCTTCGAGGTCGAGATCAATGACGACGAGCCCGTCTCCACCCGGTGAGCGAGCCAGAAGCGGCACCGCCGCTGCTGCGGCTGCGCGGCATCACCAAGCGGTTCGGTGATCTGGTCGCCAATGACGGCATCGACCTCGATCTGCATGAAGGTGCGATCCTGGCACTCTTGGGCGAGAACGGGGCCGGCAAGACGACGCTGATGAGCATCCTCTTCGGCCATTACGTGGCCGACGCGGGAACCATCGAGATCGCGGGCGATGACGGCAGCCTTCGCCCCCTGCCACCAGGGTCGTCGCGGGCGGCCCTGGCGGCCGGCATCGGCATGGTCCACCAGCATTTCACCCTTGCCCACAACCACTCGGTGCTCGACAACATCACGCTGGGCACCGAGCCCTTGTGGGCCTGGCGCCAGGACCGGGCGGCAGCCCGCACCAAGCTCCGCGGCCTGATCGAGGCGACCGGGCTCGAGGTTCCGCTCGACCAGCCCTGCGGCAGCCTCTCGATCGGCGAACAGCAGCGGGTCGAGCTCTTGAAGGCCCTTTACCGCGACGCGAAGGTCTTGATCCTCGACGAGCCTACCGCCGTCCTCACCCCGCAACAGGCCGATGGCCTCTTCGTCACCTTGCGCAGGCTCGCGGCCAAAGGGCTCGGCATCATCTTCATCAGCCACAAGCTCGACGAGGTCCTGGCGCTTTGCCGCCGGGTCGCGGTGCTGCGCCACGGCAAGAAGGTCCTCGAGGTCGAGGCCAGGAACATCGACAAGGCGCGCCTCGCGCATGCCATGGTCGACCGCCCGGTCGAGCTGCCCAAGGCCGAACCCCGCCCGCCGGGCGCCCCGGTCTTGGAGGTCCAATCCGTCACCGTCACCGCCGGACCCGGCATCGAGGGCCTCGCCGGGCTCGAGCTCACCGTCCATGCGGGCGAGGTCCTCGGCATCGCCGGCGTCTCCGGCAATGGCCAGCGGAGCCTCGCCGGCCTCGTCGCCGGCACTATCCAGCCTGCCTCGGGCAGCCTGCGCCTGCTCGGCCGGCCCTGGCCCAAAGGCGGGCCCAAGGCCCTGGTGCGCGCCGGCGTCGGGCGGATCCCGGAGGACCGCCATCGCCAGGGCGTGGTCGGCGACATGACGGTCTGGGAGAACCTCATGCTCGAGGGCTACGACGCGCCGATCTGCCGGCGCTTCGGCCTCTTCCTGAAGCTCCGCCACTTCCGCCGCAAGGCCAAGGCGCTGATCGAGCGGTTCGACATCCGCTGCGGCGACATCGAGGGGCCCACCCGCCTGCTCTCCGGCGGCAACATGCAAAAGCTGATCCTGGCGCGCGTGCTCGAGCGCAACCCGCGGCTGATCCTGGCCTCGCAACCGACCCGCGGCCTCGACATCGGTGCCGTCGCCGCCGTCCACCAGCATCTCCTCGATGCCCGGGCGCGCGGCGCCGGCATCCTCTTGATCACCGAGGATCTGGACGAGCTGCTGCAGCTCAGCGATCGGGTGCGGGTACTCTATCGCGGCCGGCTCGGCCCGTCCCGCCCCAGAGCCGAGATCGCGCTCGGCCGCCTCGGCCTCGAGATGGCGGGCCAGGACCCGGACCTGCCGACCAGCCAACATGCGGCTTGAGCCCCGCCAGCACGTCCCGCCGCTGCTCGGCATCGGCGCCCCGGTCTGTGCCGCCCTCCTGGCGCTCTTGCTCTCTGCCATCCCGCTGGCGCTCGCCGGGGCCGATGTCGGCCCCGCCTACCAGACGATGCTCCAGGGCAGCCTCGGCTCGCGCTTCGCCGTCACCGAGACGCTGAGCCGGGCCGTCCCCTTGATCCTCACCGGCCTTGCCGCCGCCATCGCCTTTCGCGCGCGCTTGTGGAACATCGGGGCCGAGGGCCAGCTCTATCTCGGGGCCTTGGCCGCCGTTGCCGTCGGCACCGGCGCGGTCCCCGTCCCGGGCTTTCTCCTCCTGCCCCTGGTCCTGGTCGCCGGGGCCCTGGCCGGCGGGCTCTGGATGCTGGGGCCCACCTGGCTCAAGGTGAAACTCGGCATCGACGAGGTCGTCACCACCCTGCTCCTCAACTTCGTCGTGCTGCTATTCGTCGGCATGATGCTCGAAGGCCCGCTGCAGGACCCGATGAGCCTCGGCTGGCCACAATCCGCCCCAATCGTCGCCGAGGCCACCCTGCCGGTCCTGATCGAGCGCACGCGCCTGCATTTCGGCCTGGTCATGGCACTCGCCGCGGCCGTGGTCACCTGGCTCGTCATCCAGCGCACCCGCTTCGGCTTCGAGCTCCGCGCGATGGGCGCCAATCCCGAGGCCGCCAGCTTCGCCGGGATGAACCAGGCGAGCGTGATGCTGAAGGTCGGCTTCTTCTCCGGCGCCATGGCCGGGCTTGCCGGGGTCGGCGAGGTGGCGGGCCTCAAGGGCTATCTCACCCAGGACCTCTCGCCCGGCTACGGCTATGCCGGCATCGTCGTCGCCACCCTGGCCCAGCTCGGACCACTTGCCGTGATCGCCTCGGCCGTCTTCGTCGCCGCCGTCTTCGTCGGGGCCGACAGCATGAGCCGGGCGATCGGCGTCTCGAGCTACATCGCCAACCTGATCGTGGCCACGGCACTCCTCACCATGCTGCTCGCCGGCCTCGTCACCCGCTACCGGATCAGCCAGTGACGTCGCAGCCAGCCGTCTCGGCCGCCGACAACCTGCGCGCCGCCGGGCTGATCGCCCTCACCATGTCGCTCTTTGCCGTCAGCGACACCCTGGTGAAGACCCTCTTCGATCGGCTGCCGGTGGGCCAGGTCGTGGCGTTGCGCGGCATCATGATCACGTGCCTGCTCGCGGGCTTCCTGCTCGCCCGCCACCGTCGCCTCGTGCTCCGTCACCTGCTCGAGCGGATCGCGCTCACGCGGGCGCTCATCGAGGTCTTCGTCGCCTTCGCCTTCTTCAAGAGCCTGGCGCTGATGCCGCTCGCCGATGCCACGGTCATCCTCTTCGGCTCACCGATCATCATGACCGTGGCAGCATCCCTCTTCCTCGGCGAGCGGGTCGGCCCTCGCCGCTGGACCGCGGTGCTGATCGGTTTTCTCGGCGTCGTCCTCGTCGCAGGCCCCGGCAACCAGACGATCGGCTGGGCTGCCATCCTGCCGCTTTCGGCCGCCGTCCTCGTGGCGGTCCGCGACCTCATCACCCGCTTCGTGCCGAAGACCCACGATTCGACCACCGTGGCCCTGACCACCGCGATCTGCGTCAGCATCGGCGGCTGGCTGAGCCTGCCCCTGGGGAGCATCGGCCTCGCCGGCGCCTGGCTCTGGCCGACCATGGGGGAATGGCTGGTGATCGCCGCTAGTGCCATGCTGATCGGCATCGCCTACAACACCGTCGTCGGCGGCTACCGGCTCGGCGAAGCCTCCTTCCTCGCCCCCTTCCGCTACACGTCGATCCCGCTCGCCATCCTGCTCTCCTGGACCGTCTTCGGCGACGCGCCGAGCTTGATCATGCTGACGGGCGCCCTGATCATCAGCGGCTCCGGCATCTTCATCTTCGTTCGTGAGCGCCAGCTGGCACGGCGCGCGCAATTGGCAGCAGAGTGCTGATCTGGTAAATGCTGCGCCGTTCACCAGGAGAGACCCCGCGATGAATCCCGACGACGTGGTCAAGGCGAAGGTCGACAGCCAGGGACGCGTGCTGATCCCGGCGGCGTTTCGCGAGGTCATGAAAATGAAGCCCGGCGGCCACGTCGCGATGTATCTCGACGAGGACGGCCTGCATCTGGTGACCAGACACTTCACCAGCGAGCAACTGCGGCGCGAGATCGCCGCTCACGTGCCGGAAGGTGTATCGCTCGCCGACGAGCTGATCGCCGACCGGCGCGCCGAAGCGGCGCGCGACGACCGGGAGTGAGCCACGTCCTCGATGCCTCGGCGGTGCTGGCCTGGGCACAACACGAGACCGGTCGCGAGCGCGTCGAGGAGGTCTTGCATGCGGCCTACCTGAGCACCGTCAATCTCTCGGAATCTGTGGCCAAGCTGGTCGAGCGCGGGATCTCCTACCGCCCGCTTCAGCTCGATCTCTCCACCTCCGGCTTGACGCTCGTTGGCTTCGAGCCCGGAGACGCCTATGCCGCCGGCGCTCTCAGAGCCGCCACCCGCCGCTTCGGCCTCTCCTTCGGCGACCGTGCCTGCCTCACCCTCGCCCGCCGTCTCGGCCTGCCGGTGCTCACCGCCGACCGCGCCTGGGCGACGCTCGACCTCGGCATCACGGTCGAGGTCATCCGCTGATGGATATCCTCGACATCCTGCTGCAGACGAGCTTCTGGGCAGCCACGCTCAGAATCGCCACGCCGCTGATCTTCGGTGTCCTGGGCGAGCTCATCTGCGAGCGCGCCGGCGTGCTCAATCTCGGCATCGAAGGCATCATGACCATCGGTGCGATGTCCGGCTGGCTCTTCGTCTATCTGGGCTTCGACCTCTGGACCGGCATTCTGCTCGCGGCTTGCGTCGGCGCCGCCTTTGGCCTCCTGCACGGTGCCTTGACCGTCCCCCTCGGCCTCTCGCAGCACGTCACTGGCATCGGCATCACGCTGCTTGCCACCTCGCTCGCCTATTTCACCTACCGCATGCTGCTGCCGGATGTCGCGAGCCCGCCGCGGATCGAGCCCTTCCAGCCCTTGGCTCCCGACTGGCTCCTGGCGATCCCGTTCCTCGGCCCCGTCCTCGCCCAGCAGACGGCCCTGACCTGGCTCGCGCTTCTCCTGGTCCCGGCGATTGCCTACATCCTCTACCGCACGCCCCTGGGCCTGGCGGTGCGCACCTGCGGCGAGAACCCGTCGGCGGCAGAAGCGCAAGGCCTCGACGTCTATGCGCTCCGGATCGGTGCCCTTATGGTCGGCAGTGCGTTGATGGCCATCGGCGGCGCCTTCTTGACCCTCTCCGCGTTCAACGCCTTCTTCTTCGAGATGGTCGCCGGGCGCGGCTGGATCTGCATCGCCCTTGTCGTCTTCGCCTCCTGGATCCCCTGGAAGGCGCTCCTGGGAGCCCTGCTGTTCGGCGCCTTCGACGCCTTTCAGGTTCGCCTGCAGCAAGCGGTCGGCGGGGCCGTGCCTTATCAATTGTTCTTGATGATGCCCTATCTGCTGAGCATCCTGGCGCTCGTGGTGATGGCGCGCCGTGCGGCCTACCCACAGGCTCTCATGCGGCCCTACATCAAGGGGCAACGATAACCGCCTGAAAACAGGCCAACGACAAGGACCAACGCCGGTGCAGGCCGATCTGATCATCCAGAACGCCACCCTCCTGGATGGCCGAAGCGGGATCGACCTCGTCATCGCCGACGGCATCATCCAGGCGGTGGGACCCGGCATCGAGGCCGAGGCCCGGGAGGTGATCGACGCCGCGGGCCGGCTGGTGAGCCCGCCCTTCGTCGACTGCCACTTCCACATGGACGCCACGCTCTCCCTCGGCCTGCCCAGGCTGAACCAGTCGGGCACGCTCTTGGAAGGCATCGCCCTTTGGGGCGAGCTCAAGCCGCTCCTCACCCACGAGGCGGTGATCGAGCGGGCGCTGGCCTATTGCGACATGGCCGTTGCCCAGGGCATCGGCGCCATCCGCTCCCACGTCGACGTCTGCGACGACCGGCTGCTCGGCGTCGAGGCGCTGCTCGAGGTCAAGGCGCGCGTCGCCGCCTATCTCGACCTGCAACTCGTGGCCTTCCCCCAGGACGGCCTCTACCGCTCGCCGAATGCAAAGGTGAACCTCTTGCGCGCCCTCGACATGGGTGTCGAGGTCGTCGGCGGCATCCCGCATTTCGAGCGGACCATGGCGGACGGCCGGCAGTCGGTGATCGACCTCATGGACATCGCCGCCGAGCGCGGCCTCATGGTCGACATGCACTGCGACGAGACCGACGACCCGCAGTCCCGCCACATCGAGACCCTGGCAGCCGAGACCCAGCGCCTCGGCATGGACGGCCGCGTCGCCGGCTCGCACCTCACCTCCATGCACAGCATGGACAACTACTACGCCTCCAAGCTCATCCCGCTGATCGCCGAAGCTGGTGTCGCCGCCATCGCCAACCCCCTGATCAATCTCGTGATCCAGGGCCGCCACGACACCTACCCCAAGCGCCGCGGCCTCACCCGGATCAAGGAGCTGCAGGACGCGGGCGTCCCGGTCGCCTTCGGCCACGACTGCGTCATGGACCCATGGTACTCGCTCGGCTCGGGCGACATGCTGGAGGTGGCGCACATGGCGATCCATGGTGCCCAGCTGACGTCCCAGGACGCCATGCGCCAGGCATTCGCCGCCGTGACCTCGGTGCCGGCCGCCATTCTCGGCCTCGACGGGTACGGTCTCGACCCAGGTGCCGACGCCAATCTCGTGCTGCTCGATGCCTGCGATCCGATCGAGGCGATCCGGCTCAAGGCAACGCGGCTGATCGTCGTGCGCCGCGGTGCGATCATCGCCCGCACCGAGCCGCACACGACCGAGCTGGCGCTTGCCGACCGCCCTAGCCACGTCTCGCTGCACCGGCCGGGACGCGAGCCCCAGCTGGCCGCCGGCCGTCCGACGAAAAAGCCCGGTCATTAACCGGCCGGAAAGGTCTCTTGGTCATTCTCGGCAGGGAGCAGCAGTGGATGATCGAATGCACGTCACCGACGACCGCCAGGAATGGGCAAGGCTCGCCGCCAATCAGCGGGCGTTCACCCGCTTCGCCTGGATCCTCGGCTGCGGCCTCGCTCTGGCCCTCAGCGTGCCCGACCTCTTCTTCGCCGCGACCATCAGCTCGTTCACGGCGTTCGGTGCGGGCATCATGTCGTCCATCGCCCTTTTCGCCCGCGACGATCTCTTCGCCCCCCATTTGACACGCTGGGACATCGCGGCGGGACTCTACGCGGTCAGCCTGTTCTCGGGCCTGTTCGTCGACATGGAGGCGATCTCTTTCTATTGGATGATGCACGATAGTGCCGGCCCCTGAGCCTCGAGCACGACGAGTTCTGGTCATCGACTGCGAGAACCGTCCTATTGCTGACCGATACCGTGCAGCAACTGCCGAAAGCTTGCGCAAGACGATCGCCGCCGAGAAGCAGCCGGGCCTGGCGTCGTTGGCGCCGGCGGCGAGAATGTCGCGTGAGACCCTTGCTCAGCCGACCCTGACCCAGCTCGACGAGGGTGCTGCGGCCGCACTCGACAATGCGCCGCAAGGTCATGCAATATCGATAATCTCCGGTTCTGCCGGAGCGATCGGCAGCGCATCCTTCGGTCGAGGCGGATCGCTTGCCGGCACGCCCGCCTTTGCCTCCTGCCCTTACCTGTGCACATTTGTAGGGTCCGGTTTTCATTTTTCCGCTTGGCGCTAGATTGAAATTCTGCCATGCATCTTGATCGGCGTGACCCTCGCGCTTCCAACTAGAACAATAAGCGACAAGACTGCAACGGAACTGATGCTCGCCTTCACCCGCACCGATCTCGAACGACTCTTCCCCGGGGCGATTTGGCTCAAGGCAGAAGGCCTTGTCGGCGACGGGGCCGTGGTCGACGTCAATATCGAACGGGACGGCAAGTCGATCACCGGTCAGGTCAGGGGCCAACGCCGCACCCCTTACCTTACCCGGATCAAGATCGCCAATGGCCGCGGCGGGCGGATCCGGCTGTCGAGCACGTGCTCCTGCTTCTATCCCGAATGCGAGCACGCCGCCGCAACGCTTCTGGGCCTCCTGGACCAGTCGACCAATATCGATCCCGAGGACGGCTCGGTCGTCGTCGACGCCGAGCTCGAGGCCTGGATCGCCGCGGTCAATGCCGCGAGCCGCAACGGCCACGCCGACGCCACCGACGTCATCCTCTATCTGCTCGAGCCCGCCCAGCGCTCCTGGCGGGATGGAGGGCTCGCCCAGCCGGTTTCGCTGCACACGGTGCGCGCCAAGCGCATGCGCTCGAATGCCTATGGCCGCGAGAACGCGGTGGCGATCGCCAACCTCGTCGCCGATCCGGCCCCATCTTATGTCGGCCTCGAGGACCAGGTGATCGGCCGGATGCTCGGCGGCGGCAATGGCCAGGCGCGGCGGCTCTCGACCCGGGCCGACGCCGAGACCCTGACCCGTGCGCTCGAGACCGGCCGCTGCCACTGGCGCAATGCGGCGAGCCCGGCCCTGCGCCACGTGCCGGAGCCGCGCCGCGGCAGCTTCGTCTGGCGGTTCGACAGCGAGGGCCAGCAGCATCTGGTCTGCGAGCTCGACGGCGGCAACCACAACTTCGTCATCATGGCCCTGGGCGAGCCCTGGTATATCGACATCGCCAATGCCGAGGTCGGCCGGGTGCAGACCGGCATCGCGGCAGCGCTCGCCGGCCACCTGGTCAGCGCGCCGGCGATTCCCGCCGCCGCCGCCAGCATCGTCCGCCAGCGCTTGATGCCGTCGGCAGAACGGCTGCCGCTGCCCGAGCCCTTGAAGAAGCGCGAGCGGCTGGAGACCACGCCCACGCCCGTGCTCTTCATGCACTGCCCCTCGCTCGTCGTGCACAAGGGCAGCGGCTGGCGGCGCGAGGAGCAGCAGGTCGACTGCCCCTTGGCCCGGGTCGCCTTCGACTATGCCGGGGCCGAGATCGGCTGGCAGGACGGCCGGCCCGAGATCAACCACGTCCAGGACAACCGCCTCCTGGTCCTGCCGCGCGACTCCGTGGCCGAGGTCCAGGCGATCGAGCGCCTCAACCAGCTGGGCCTGCAGCCCCTTGGGCCCACCGGCCTCGGTCGCTTTGCACCCGAACAGCTCCGCCAGGATTTCACCTTCGAGGAGGACGACGACGACGATGTCGCCGTCCGCTGGGTCGAGTTCAACCATATCGACGTGCCTAAGCTGCGGCAGGCTGGCTGGCGGGTGGTGTTCGACGAGAGCTACCCCTTCCAGGTGATCGACAAGCAGCCGGTCTGGGACATCGACCTCAACGACTCCGGCATCGACTGGTTCGAGCTCGATGTCGGCATCGAACTCGACGGCGAGCGCATCGCGCTTTTGCCCGTGCTGCTCGACCTCTTCCAGCGTTCGCCCGAGGACATGACGCCAACGGCGCTGGCGGCCTACGGCGAGGAGCCGGTCTACGGCAATCTGCCCGACGGCCGCCTCCTGCCGATCCCGGCTGCCCGCCTCAAGGCGATGCTCGAGGCACTTTACGAGCAGTTCGCCACGGGCAAGCTGGATGCCAAGGGCCGGCTCAAGCTGGCGCCGGCCGAGGCCTCGAGACTGGCGGTGATCGATCGGACACTGACCGACGACGAGGTGGTCTGGCACGGTGGCGAGCGGATCCTCGACCTCGCCCGACAGCTCGGCGACAACGACCGCATCCCCGAGGTTACACCTCCCAAGGGGCTGAAGGCGACGCTCCGCCCCTATCAGGCGCAAGGCCTGAGCTGGCTGCAGTTCCTCGCCTCGGTCGGCCTCTCTGGCGTGCTCGCCGACGACATGGGCCTCGGCAAGACGCTGCAGACCCTGGCCCACGTCCTCAAGCTCAAGGAGGACGGCAGGCTCGATCGTCCGGCGCTGATCGTGGCACCCACCTCGCTGATCCCGACCTGGCGCAGCGAGACGCGGAAGTTCGCCCCCGATCTTTCCATGCTGACCCTGCACGGCAACAACCGCTCGGATCTGTTCCGCCGGATCGAGAAGAGCGACGTCGTGCTCACCAGCTACGCGCTGATGCTGCGTGACCGCGACCAACTGATCAAGCGGCGCTGGCGGGTTATCGTGCTCGACGAGGCACAAGCGATCAAGAACCCGGCGACCAAGCTCGCCAAGGTCGCCTGCGAGCTCCAGGCCGACCACAAGGTGGCGCTCTCCGGCACACCCATGGAAAACCACCTGGGCGAGCTCTGGTCGGTCTTCCACTTCCTGACGCCGGGCTTTCTCGGCGACCGCGAGACCTTCCGCCGGGTGTTTCGGACCCGGATCGAAAAGGACGGCGACGCCGACCGGCAGGCTCTTCTGGGCCAGCGGGTACGCCCCTTCCTCCTGCGCCGGACCAAGGAGGAGGTGGCGTCCGAGTTGCCGCCGAAGAGCGAGTTCATCCGCGAGATCGAGCTCACCGAGGAGCAGCGCGACCTCTACGAGAGCGTGCGCCTCGCCATGCACGCCCGCGTCCGCGAGGAGATCGAGCAGCGCGGCCTCGCCCGCTCCAACATCGCGATCCTCGAAGCGCTGCTCAAGCTCCGGCAGATCTGCTGCGATCCCAGGCTCTTGAAGAAGCGCGACGCTGCGGCACCGCCGAGTGCCAAGTACGAGATGCTGCTCAGCATGCTCGAGAGCATGGTCGAGACCGGCAGGCGAATCATCGTCTTCTCGCAGTTCGTCGAGATGCTGGAGCTGATCGAGGAGGGCCTGAAGGAGCTCAAGATCGGCTACACCACGCTCACCGGCCGCACCCGCGACCGCGAGAGTCCGGTCAAGCAGTTCCAGGCCGGCGACGTCCCGGTCTTCCTGATCAGCCTCAAGGCCGGCGGCACCGGGCTGACGCTGACCCGGGCCGACACGGTGATCCACTACGATCCCTGGTGGAACCCGGCGGTCGAGGCGCAGGCCACCGACCGGGCGCACCGCATCGGCCAGGACAAGACGGTCTTCGTCTACAAGCTGGTCTCCTCGGGCACCGTCGAGGAGAAGATGGTCGAGCTCCAGGAGCGCAAGAAGAGCCTGATCGAGGGTGTCCTCGGCGGTGTGAAAGGCGCCGGCCTCGGCCTCACCGAGCAGGACATCGAAGCCCTGTTCGCGCCCTTGCCAGAATAGAAGATGTGGGGAGGATCATCCTCCCTGCATTTCTTCATCTTCTTTCTTACCGACGCCGCGCAACCAGCCGCACCACAGCCGATTTCCCTCGATGCCCTCGCCCCTCGGCGAGCTCGGTCGTCACTTCCGCGAGTTCCAGGATCTCGGCATCGCCGAAATCCTCCTGCAGCCGAAACGCGGTGTAGAGCATGTCGAGATCGGGCGGGCCGCCGGTGCGGTGGAGGTGCTGGTAGGGCGAATAGGCCTCGATCAGCACGAGCCCGCCCGACACGAGTGATGCCAGCATCCGGCGATGGATGGCGGGTCGATCCTCGGGGCGGAAATGGGCGAAGATCGCAACCGCGACATCGAACGCGGCCTCGGGCCAGGTCCAATGGCGAAGGTCCGCCTGGACGTGGGAGACATCTACCCCGCGCTCGGCGGCAAGACGCCGGGCCTTGGCGATCGCCCTGGCCGAGGCGTCGACGGCGGTGACAGCGAGGCCCTGCTCGGCGAGCCAGACACTGTTTCGGCCCTCGCCGTCGGCGACGCTCAGCGCGCGCAGGCCAGGCTGCAGCCGCTTCCTTTGGTGCATCAGCCAGGCATTCGCGGTCGTCCCGTAGAAGAAGTCGTCCGTTGCGTATTTGGCATCCCAGAAGCTGCCCGGGTCATCGGCCATCGTTCGTCCTCGCCTGCGCACGGCTGCGGCAATTCGCCGAAGCCGCCTGCCCCGTGCCCGCAATGCAGCGACAGACGGCTGACGGCAACCTATATTGACAGTCTGAGGCAACGGTTCTCGAGGCACGCTCGATGCGGTGGTTCGGCAAGCTTCTGCTGCCGGTTCTGGTGGTGGTCCTGGCCCTCGGCGGGGCCGGTTATTTGCGCGCGACCCGGCCGATGGTCGAGCCGGAGCCAGTGGTCGAGAAGATCTGGGACGTGCGCGCCACCGAGCTGCAGTTTGCCGACCACCAGCCGATGCTCGAGCTCTTCGGCGAACTGGTGGCGAGCCGCGAGCGCACGCTGGAGGCCCCGGTCGCCGGCCGGGTGATCCACGTCGCACCGGAACTCGTCGACGGCGGAAAGGTCACCGCCGGCAGCGTGCTCGTTCGCCTCGACTCCTTTGTCTACGACGCCACCCGGCGCGAGCGGGAGGCCGAGCGCCTGGAGCTCGAGGCCAACCGCAAGGAGCTCGAGCTCACCCAGCGGGCCCAGGCCGACCTCCTGCAGCTCGGCCGCCAGCGCCTCGCGATCGCCGAGCGCGATTTCACCCGCTACGAGCAGCTCGAGGGCCGCAATGTCGGCACGCAGGCGCAGCTCGACGCCGCGCAGAGCCGGGTTGCCACCGAGGCGACGCTGGTCCGCCAGACCGAGCGCGAGATCGAGAGCCTGGCAGCCCAGCTCGAGCGGCTCGAGGCGCAGGCGACCCGGCTCGAGGTCGCGCTCGAACGCGCCAGGCGGGATCTCGACGATACCATCGTCCGCGCTCCGGCCGACGCGCTCGTCCAGGACGTCGAGGTGGCGATCGGCAAGGAGGTCCGGGCCTTCGATCCCCTGGCCCGGCTGATCGACGAGGCCGGCCTGGAGATCCGCTTCGCCTTGCGCGATGCCGAGTTCGGCCGCTTGTGGGAGGCGGGCCTGATCGGCCGCGAGCTCGAGGCCACCTGGCGCCTCGGGGCTGCCGAGTTCCCGCTGCGGGCAGAGGTGGCGCGCATCGAAAGCCGCATCGACGCGAGCCAGGCAGCCGTCCAGATCTACGCCCGGATCACCGACAACCCCAAGAACGCCCCCTTGCGCCCCGGCGCCTTCCTCCATATCCGGCTGCCCGACCAGCTGCAGGAAGATGTGGCGGCCCTGCCGGCCACGGCGCTGTTCGCCGAGAGCACGATCTACGCCATCGACGCGGGCAGGCTCGTGCCGCACCGGGTCGAGGTGGTCGATCGCGGCAACGGCGTCGTCCTCGTGAAAGGGACGCTGGATGAAGGCCGGCCGGTCCTGACCAGCCGGCTCGCCGAGGTGGAGCCGGGGCTCAAGGTCGAGATCGTCGAGTGACGCCCGAACGCCGCGGCTCGGGCGGGCTGATCGGCCTTTTCGTCCGCCACCGGACGGCCGGCAATCTCCTGATGGTGATCATGCTGCTCGGCGGGATCATTGGACTGACCCAGCTCAAGCGCCAGTTCTTCCCCGATTTCGGCATCGACGTGGTGGCCGTGGGCGTCGTCTGGCCGGGGGCCACGGCGCTGGATGTCGAGGCCAATATCATCGCCTCCCTCGATCCCGAGCTGCGCGTCCTCGACAACGTCAAGCGGGTGACCTCGAGTGCTGCCGAGGGTGCTGCCAGCATCGCCGTCGAGTTCGAGCCCGGCAGCGACATGCAGCAGGCCTTGAGCGAGGTCGAACAGGCGGTGGCACAGGTCACCACGCTGCCCGACGACAGCGAGCGCCCGACCGTCCGCCGCATCGTCCGCTACGACAACATCACCCGCCTCGTCCTCTCGGGCCCGGTCGAGGAGGGCCTCTTGAAGGACTGGGCGAAGACGATCCGCGACGACCTTTTGGAGCGCGGGGTCGACCGGGTCACCTTTACCGGCAAGCGCGACGAATCGATCGATGTGGAAGTCTCGCCGGGGCTGCTCCGCCAGCTCGAGCTCACCGTGGCCGATGTCGCAGCCCGGATTCGCGACGCCGCCCAGGACATCCCGGCAGGCGAGATCGAAAGTGTGATCGATCTGCAGCCACGGGCCATGGGCCTGCCGAAGAACGCGGCCGATGTCGCCGCCATCCCGCTCCTCACCTCGCCCGAAGGCCGCCACATCACCGTGGGCGACGTGGCCAGCGTCACCGACCGTTTCGACGACGATGCACCCATTGCCATACGCCACGGCAACCTCGCGATCGAGCTCGTGGTCGAACGGGCACTCAGCAATGACGCGCTCGAGATCGCAGCCCTGGTCGATGCCTATCTCGCCATCGTCGAGGATCGGCTGCCGCCGCAGCTCACCCTCGAGCGCTACGACTACATCGCCTCGCTGATCGAGGATCGCATCGCCCTTCTTCTGAAGAATGGCCTGAGCGGGCTCGCCCTGGTCCTCGCCATCCTCTTTCTCTTCCTCAACGCCCGGGTCGCCTTCTGGGTGGCACTCGGCATCCCTGTCGCCATGTCGGCCATGCTCTTCATCCTTTGGTGGCTCGGCATGACGGTCAACATGATCAGCCTGTTTGCCATGCTGCTCGCGATCGGCATCGTCGTCGACGATGCGATCGTGGTGGGCGAGCACGCGGTGGCCCTGCACGAACGCGGCCACCCGCCCGAGGAGGCGGCCGAGCTCGCGGCCATCTTCATGGCGGCACCGGTCACCAGTGCGTCCTTGACCACCATCGCGGCCTTCCTGCCGCTCCTGGTCATCGGCGACATCATCGGGGCGATCATCCGCGAGGTGCCGGTGGTCGTCATCATCGTCCTGACCGCGAGCCTGATCGAGTGCCTCCTGGTCCTGCCGACCCACATGCGCCACGCTCTGGCTCACCTGAAGCCCGAGCCCGGCCGCTTTCGCCGAACCTTCAACGACGGCTTCGCCCGGTTCCGGGACGGCCCCTATCGCCGCCTCGTCGCCACCGCCATCGACTGGCGCTACACCACGCTCGCACTGGCCTTTGGCGTCTTCATCGTTTCGATCGGCCTGATGGCGGGCGGACGGATCGGCTTCGTCTTCTTCCAGGGCCCGGAATCGGAAAAGCTGGAAGCCAATCTCGTCATGGCGCCCGGCACCCCGCGCGAGGCGACCAGGGCGGCCCTTGCCGAGATCGAGGCAGCGGTCGCGCGCACCGCTTCGGCCCTCGCACCCGATCAACCCGACCTTCTGGTCATGGTCGTGGGCCGCCTCGGCCAGGGCCTCAGCACGGCACCCGGGCTGCCCACCGCCTCTGGCGACAATGTCGGCGGCATGCTCGTCGAGCTGCTGCCGGCCGATCTGCGCGAGGTCAAGTCGGCCGCGTTTGCCGCCCACTGGCGGGACGAGGTGCCGGCGATCCCCGGGGTCGAGACCTTCACCATCCGCGAGCGCATGGGCGGCCCGCCGGGTCGCGAGGTCGACATCCGGCTGCGCGGGGCGATCCCCCCGGAAGAGCTCAAGACCGCGGCGCTCGAGGTCCGGGCACTCCTCGAGCGCCTCAAGGGTGTCAGCCAGATCGGCGACGACCTGGACTACGGCAATGAGGAGATCCTGGTCCGCCTGACCGACCGCGGCGAGGTTATGGGCTTCACCACCGAACGGCTCGGCCGCCAGCTGCGCGACGCCTTCGAGGGCACTATCGCCCGCCGCTTCGCCCGCGGCGACGAGGAGGTCGAGATCCGGGTGCGCTACGACGAGGCCGCCAGGGCCGACGCCCAGCTCGAGCGGCTGATCCTCAGGGGCCCAACCGGTGCTGCGGTGATGCTCGGCGAGGTGGCCGAGCTCACCGAGGCCAGGGGCTTTGCCCGGATCAACCGCCGCGACGGCCAGCGCGAGGTCGCGATCACGGCCGAGCTCGACGAGGCGCTGATCATGCTGGCCCAGGTCCAGGAGGCGGCTGACCAGGCCATCGCCCTGATCACGCAGCGCTACGGCATCAGCCACGAATGGGTCGGCCGGGCCGAGGAGCAGCGCAACACCCTGGGCGATCTGCGCCTCGGGGCACTGATCGGCTTGGCGCTGATCTACATCATCCTCGCCTGGGTGTTCGCGAGCTTCACCCGACCCCTGGCCGTGATGGCGGTGATCCCGTTCGGCTTCGTCGGTGCCGTCCTCGGCCACATGGTGATGGGCTTCGACATCACCATCCTGAGCCTCGTCTCGCTGCTCGGCCTCTCCGGCATCCTCGTCAACGACAGCATCATCATGGTCACCACCATCGACCAGCGGCGGGCGTCGGGCGAGGCACCCATCGATTCCATCGTGGGCGGCAGCGCCGATCGGCTGCGCGCCGTGCTCTTGACCTCGCTCACCACGATCGGCGGCCTGACGCCCCTGCTCTTCGAGCGCAGCATCCAGGCCCAGTTCCTGCAGCCGATGGCCGTCACCCTCGTCTTCGGCCTGATGATCACGACCCTTCTGGTGCTCTTCGTCGTCCCGGCGCTGCTCGCCACCCAGGAGGATTTCCGCGGGCTGGTCGAACGGGCGCGCGAGGCCCTGCAGCAAAGACAGCGGGCCCCCGCGTGAAGAGGCTCAGGCGATGACGCTCGCCACTACGAGGCAGCCGACCACGATGACGGTCAGGGGCCAGCGCAGCCGCCGGTACCAGGGTGCTGCCCTGCCTTCGGCGATCGCCCGAAGATCGAGCCAGAGGAGAGCCGCGAAGCCGGCGGCGATGACGAGACAGCCGATGCTGCCGCCGAAGAGATAGCCGCCCCAGCCGAGCAGTGCCGGGACGACGCTGAGGCCGAGCCGCTCGAAGCTCGAGTCCTCCGCCGCCATCGCCCAGCCCCAATGCACCCCGCCCATGAAGGAGAGGATGATCGCCCCATAGGCGAGCAGCGACGCGAGCGCCCAGGCCTCGATGGTGGCACTGCCGAGGGACCCGGCCAGAACAGCCAGCAAGGCGAGGCCGACGAACGGCACGGCCCCCAGAAAGCCCAGAATGAAGGCGGGCAGCGGCACGTCCTGGCGCAGCGCGATCAGCATCGACGAGATCTCCAGATTGTGCAGAAGAGGAAGTGGACAGCCGAGGACGGTCGGCAAGTGCCACTCTTTCGCGATCGATTTAGGAATACTACCTTATATCGGACACCCCGTCAAACAGCCTGCGGCAAGCAGCACCAAAATGTGGCGCACACCGACCCCGGCACCCACTCTCATACACTGATATGGTTAATTTTCCGTTGGTGTTTGTTGGATCGATCTGATCTGCTAGCAAGATGACCGGCGGTTCCATGGCCAGCCATGCTCGGCGGCCGTCGGCAACCCGACGATTTTCTTGACACATCGGTCGCCGACGATCCGCAGGGTTCTGAGCCAAGCATGGTCTTCAGCTCCTACACCTTCATCCTCGTCTTTCTGCCGAGCCTGCTGGCGCTGGTTTGGCTTGCCCGCTATTGCCTGCCGGCTCGACTGGCGGCGTCCACCCGGCTCATCCTCGTCCTCCTCGCCCTCGGCTCGTTCGTCTTCTACGCCTATTGGGACTGGCGCTTCCTGCCGCTGCTCCTGGGCTCGATCCTCGTCAATCACCTCATCGCCAAGTGGCTGCTCCGGGCCGGCGCCCATGGCCGCCTCGTCCTCGCCCTCGGCATCGCCCTCAACCTCGCCTGTCTCGGCTACTTCAGCTCGGTCGACTTCTTCCTCGGCAATCTCGCCGTCCTGACGCAGACCGAGATCGGCCTCGTCGGCACCCTCCTGCCACTCGGCATCGCCTTCTTCACCTTCCAGCAGATCGCCTTTCTGGTCGATGTCCAAAAAGAGCAGCGGCACGACTACCCGCTTCTAGACTACACCCTCTTCGTCGCCTTCTTCCCGCAGCTGATCGCGGGCCCGATCGTCCACCACAAGGAGATCATGCCGCAACTCCGCCATCCGGACCTGGGCTCGTTCAACCTCCAGAACGTCAATCGCGGGCTGACCATCTTCATCGTCGGCCTCGCCAAGAAGGTGCTGATCGCGGATTCCCTCGCGCCTTATGCCGATCGGATCTTCGCCGTCGCCGCCACCGGGGCACCAATGAGTGCCTTCGAGGCCTGGGGCGGGGCGCTGGCCTATGGGCTCCAGCTCTATTTCGACTTCTCGGGCTATGCCGACATGGCGATCGGCCTGGCCCTGCTCTTCGGCATCCGCTTGCCCGAGAACTTCGCCCAGCCCTATGCCGCAACCTCGATCCGCACGTTCTGGCGTCGCTGGCACATGACCCTGGCGCGGTTCCTGCGCGACTATCTCTACATCCCCCTGGGCGGCTCCCGCCACGGGCGGGCACGCGAGCTCGCGGCGGTCATGGTCACCATGCTGCTCGGCGGCCTCTGGTATGGTGCCGGCTGGACCTTCGTCCTCTGGGCTGCCCTGCACGGCTGCTACCTCGTCGTGCAGCGCGTCTGGAGCCGCCTCGGCGAGGCCTTCGGCTACCCCGAGTGGCCCCCCGAGCTCGCGCGGCCCCTCGGCTGGACGCTGACCATGACCGCCGTCACCTTCGCCTGGGTGCCGTTTCGCGCCGAAAGCGTCGAGGCCACTCTCGTGCTGTGGCAGGCGATGCTCACCGGCCCTGTCGTCCCCGAGATGGTGGGCGCTCTCGTCGGCGAGCGGGCGGCAACCCTCCTCGCCGGCCTCGGCATCACCCCCCAAGGCCCGATGCATCTGGACCCGCGGGACTGGATCGTGCTGCTGCCGCTGCTGCTCGCCACGGCGGCGCTCGCCATGCTCCTGCCCAACGGCCATGCACTGGGTGAGCAGGTGCACGATCCCTTGAACCCCGCCCTCGCACGCTCCCGCCGCTACGCCCTCGCTTGCGGCACCGCCGCTGCCCTCTTGCTGGTGGGCGCGCTGATCCATGCCAGCGACGCCCCCGTCCCTCGCCAGTTCCACCTCCAAGAACGTCCGTTCTGATGCCGGGCACGGGGCGACACGACCAGCCGGCCGAGCCCAAGTCCCTCCTCGAGGCCGAGGCGGAGATAGCCGAATCGCTGCGCCTGCTCGCCGCCCGCAAGCCCGAGACCACGCTGGCCACCGCGACCGCGCGCCTCTTTCTGGTCACCCTTATCGGCGTCTCGCTGCTGCTCGCAGCCGTCCTCCTCGCCATCGGCTGAACGGTCGATCCCTGCGGCATGGACTGCCCAGAGATGGCACCATAAGCCGGCCCGCCCCGCACCAGCAGACCCCAACCGGCACCGTCGAGGCAGCTCGCCGGCGGCTGTCCCAGCAGCTCACCGCACCCGTCAGACGAGGCAACCGCTCTCGACCCGACACCACGAGCCGGCTACGCTCGAGCGACTTCCAGACGAGCAGCGCATGACCGACAGCTACCGCATCGCCCTTTGGGCGACCAGTCTCTGCCCCCCATTCGCCGCGCTCGAGGCCTGGCTCGACCATGTCGAGGAGAAGGCGCGCGATGCCGCGGCCAAGGGGGCGAAGCTCCTCCTGATGCCCGAATACGCGGCCGAAGCCTGGCTCGGCTTCAAGCCACCCGATCTGCGTCCCGACCAGGAAATGCCCTGGCTCGCGACGATCGGCCGGGAGGCGCTGCCCGGTCTTCGCCAGATCGCCCGGACGACCGGCATCAACCTCCTGCCCGGCACCATGCCCTGGACGGCCGAGGGCCGGCAACGCAACCGCGCCTGGCTGATGACCCCGGACGGCAGCTTGATGGCCCAGGACAAGCTCTGCCTCACCCCCTTCGAAAAGGACCCCGCCACCTGGGATCTCACCGCCGGCGACACCCTCCGCGTCGTCGAGCTCGACGGGCTTCGCGTCGTCGTGCTCGTCTGCCTCGACGTCGAACTCCCGACGCTTTCCTGCCTCCTGGCCCCACTCCGCCCCGACCTCGTCCTCGTGCCGTCCATGACCTCCAACGCCTCCGGCCACGCCCGCGTCTTCAGTTGCGCCAAGGCCCGTGCGGTCGAGCTCATGGCCGCCGTCGCTTGCACCGGCGTCATCGGGGCCTCCCCCGGAACCACCCAGAACGACCAGAACGTCTCCGGCAACGCCGTCTACATCCCCTGCGAGCCGGCGCTGGGCTATACCGGCATCCTCCTCGAGACCCCCGCCACCGACGGTCGCGCGGGCGAACTCCTCTTCGACATCATCGACCTCCCCATCGCCACCATCCGCCAGCTGCGCCGCGACGGGGCCGAGGTCTGGCCCGGTGCCTGGGACAACCCCACCCTCGCCATCGAGGAAGGCTGGCGCCCATGAAAACCGTCTACAGCGACCGGCACACGCTCCGCGACGCCAGGACCGAGATCTTCGGCGGCGAGCTGGTCCCGCCCTTCGAATGCCCGAAGCGCGCCCACATCATCGAGGCCGCCGTGCGGGAAGCCGGGCTCGGCCCGATCATCGAGCCCAGCGAGCACGGGCTAGAGCCCATCCTCGCCGTCCACGACCCGGCCTATCTCGCCTTCCTCGAGACCGCCTTCGCCGACTGGCAGGCAGCGGGCTTCAAAGGCGAGGCCCTGCCCTGCGCCTGGCCCGCAAGGCGGATGACTATGCGCTGCCCCGAGCATATCGACGGCAGGATCGGCTACTACGCCTCCTCCGGCGAAACCTCGATCACCGAAGGCACCTACCCGGCCGCCCGCATCGCAGCGGATGTGGCGCTTTCCGCCGCCGACCTCCTGCTCGCCGGCGAGCAAGCCGCCTTCGCCCTTTGCCGCCCGCCTGGCCACCACGCCGCCTTCGACATGTTCGGCGGCTACTGCTTTCTCAACAACGCCGCGATTGCCGCCCAACACCTCCGCGCCAACGGCGCCGGCCGCATCGCCATCCTCGACGTCGACTTCCACCACGGCAACGGTACGCAGGACATCTTCGCCGCCCGCAGCGACGTCCTCTTCGCCTCGCTGCACGGCCGCCCCGAGGAAGCCTTCCCCTACTTCAGGGGCTACGCCGACGAGACCGGCATCGGCCCCGGCGAGGGCGCCACCCTCAACTACCCCCTGCCGCCCGGGACGACGTGGCCCGACTACGCCGACGCCCTCGGCCAGGCCACTCGCGCCATCCAGAACGTCGCTGCCGAAACCCTCGTCGTCTCCCTCGGCGTCGACACCTTCGAGAAGGACCCGATCAGCTTCTTCAAGCTCAGATCCGACGACTTCACCCGCCTCGGCGAGCTCATCGCCACCCTGGCACTCCCCACCCTCTTCGTCCTGGAAGGCGGCTACGCCGTCGACGAAGTCGGCACCAACACGGTGAATGTGCTGACAGGGTTCGAAGGCAAGGGATGAAGAGAAGAGAAGAAAGTAGTTGGGGAAGATGATCTTCCCCAAGCCCCATCAAAATTTTGAGGGGGCGTGGGGGAAATCATTTCCCCCACATTCTTGACATAGTAGGGGCGCGATGAGCGAGCTGACGGCGCGCTACGATGCAGAGGCCCCGCGCTGGCATAGCCTGGTCACCCGACTCGGCTACCCGGCCGCCTATCGGGCGCTGGTGGAAGCAGCGACCGACCGCGAGGCGGGCGACGTGCTCGACATCGGCACCGGCACCGGCAGCTTCGCGCTTAGCGTTGCGCGGCATGCTTCGGGCGTCGCGTCGCTCACGCTGCTGGACCCTTCCCCCGGAATGCTGCGACAGGCCTCGGCCAATCTGCACTCGGAATCCTACGCCCACGAACTGGTGCAAGCGGAGCTGGGCGTCGCCGGCCTGCCAGCCAAGGACACGATCCTCTGCGCGCACGTCATCGAGCACGTCGACGATCCCCTGGCGGCACTCCGCTGGGTCCACGACACGTTGCGCCCCGGCGGCGTCGCCCTCTTCGCCATCAATCGGCCCCACTGGTGCACCGCCCTGATCCGCCTCATCTGGCGCACCCACGCCTGGCAACCGGAACGCATGAAAGACATGCTGGTCGACGCCGGCTTCGCCAACGTCCTCATCGTCCCCTTCCGCAACGGCCCACCAAGCCGAACCTCGTGCGGCTATGTCGCCAGACGTCAGGCGTAGCAGCCTTTATGGGAAAGTAACCGGGGGAACTGAGTTCCCCCGCGCCCCCTCCGTCCTTTGCCGATCGGGGCATTTGACTTCGGTGGCCAGGCAAAGAGATAGCTCCGTCAACCCGATCTGGTAACGACGAGGCACCACGGCGAGCTGGATGGGCTGCCTCTTCAGCCATCCTAAAGATTGTCGTACTAGACATGGCTCAGCGATGGCGTCCGTCGGCCTGGAACGCGTTTGTGCGGTGCTTGACGGGAGCATCCATGCCCCAACTCGGCCAGCAGCAGCGACCCTTCGGCGGTCTGACGCCGGGCTATCGGTGGCTCCGGGCTTGCTTGTTGCGGGAAACAGGCGCGCGCTTTGGTCTGCGAGTATTGCGGCTCGGCGATCCCGCTCGGCGAGGTTCAGTGTCGGGGCTGTGGGGCCACCGCGACCAGCAAGTCGGTTGCGGCAGCGCGGCCCGGCGAGAGCATGCCGTGCAGCCGGCAATGGCTCGTGCCGTTGCTGCTCTGCGTCGTCTTCCCGCCGGCGCTGCTCGTCATCATCCCGATCCGCTTCTGGCGCTGGCTGCGCAGGGACAATCGCGGCTGGATCCTCCCTTTGCTGATCTGCTTGGCCTTTCCGCCCACGGTGCTCATCGTCGCCCCCGCCCTCCTCTCGCGCCCCTGAGAGCCTGTCCGAGAAGTTTTCTAGGTATTTCATGAGCTTGGCAGTGAGCAGATGCGAGGAGTTGAGCAGCCGTCGATGCAGCGCATCGTCGGCTGCTCAACGACGAAGCAGGTGCCACTGCCAAGCTCACCTCCGGTCGACTTGCGATCGGCTCCGACTTCGTCGCCGAGCTTGCCCGATGCTCCGGCATCGGGCCGCGCTCGGCTCCTCGCCGGCGGTCGATCGCAAGTCGATGAAATGCCTAGAAAACTTCTCGGACAGGCTCTGAGAAAACCACGAAATCCGCTGACTGAACCGCCCCGGCCAAAGTAACGAGGGGGCCCGGGGGAAATCATTTCCCCCGCCCTTTTTTCAGAGCAGGACCCGGCAATAGAGCTCGGCGGCGGTGAGCTCCGCTTGCAGCGTCGCATGGCGCTTGGCCTGCTCGGCCTCGAGGCCCCAGCGCTCGACCTCGTAGTGCTCCTCCAGCATGGCGATGGCGAAGGCCACCTCGGCGTCGAGGGCACCCTCGACCATCGCGAGGCCGAGGACGATCGAGCCGGTGAGCCGGGTGGCGGCGTGGAGGCCGACGAGGCGCCAGTCGTCGCGGGCCTCGGCGGCGCGGGTCAGGGCGTCGAGGGCGTGCTGTGGCTGCGGGACGGGTTCGAGCGTGGTGGTGACGACGAGCGGTGCGTCGAGGGCGTTGCTTGCCCACTCCAGCCAGGGCTGCCAGATGGTCTGCTGGCGCTGGGCGAGTGCTGCCGGGCGGTTGACGCGGTAGCAGAGAAGGTCGCTGGTCGCATAGCCCGCGATCTCGACCAGCGCGTCGTGGCGTTTGGCGGGGAGTTGGTCCACCACCGTGTTGGCGAGCCGGGTGAGCGGCATGGCGTCGGGGCGGATCGTCTCGCCCTGGGTCGCCCACTCGCCGGCGACGGCTTCGGCCAGCTCCTGGTTCGGCAGCGCCAGGAGGGCCCGGCTTGGCGTGCGCACCGGCCGGCCGTCGAGGAGAATGGCGAGCTCGCCGTCGACGGTGCCGACCGTCGCCTCCTTGTAGAACCGTTTCATACGAGATCGAGCAGCTGGTCGATCCGATCGACGATATGCACGGCACCGGCGCGCTCGAGCGCGTCCGCCGGATGGTTGCCGTAGGAGACCCCGATGCCGCGACAGCCGGCGAGCCGGCCCATCTCGATATCGTAGGTCGTATCGCCGATGATCCAGGTGACATCCGGCGTGAAACCGGCCTCGCGCATGGCCGTCTCCAGCATCGCCGGATGCGGCTTGGAGGGATGCAGGTCCGCGGTCTGCAAGGTCACGAAATAGCTCGAGAGCGCGTGCTTTTCCAGAATCTGGCGCAGCCCGCGCATCGTCTTGCCGGTTGCCACCCCCATCACCGCCCCACGCTCGGTGAGTGCTGCCAAGGTCTCGACCACGCCCGGGAACAGCGGCTCGTCGTGATCCGGCATGGCGCGCCTGGCAAAGAAGGCATCGCGATAGGCATCCGCGATGCGCCGGCCGAGGGCCGGATCGTCGCGGCCGAGCAGCACGCGCATCGCAGGCTCGAGCGAGAGCCCGACGATATGCCGGATCCGCTCGGGCGAGGGGACCATGAGCCCGACCGCCGCGAACGCGTCCTGGGCACAGGCGACGATGACGGCCTGGCTGTCGACGAGCGTCCCGTCGCAGTCGAAAACGATGAGCTGGGTCATGAAACGCCTTTTCTGCTGTCGGCCATGAGGTCGGGCTATAGTGGCGTCGGGTCAAGCGAGGATCGACGAAAATGGTCGAGACGGCGGAGCGGCGGATGACGCTGGCGGAGTTCCTGGTCTGGGACGACGGCACCGAGACGCGCTACGAGTTCGTAGGCGGAAGGCCGAGGGCAATGGCGCCCGCGAGCGGTCGGCATGGTCTCATCCGGCACAATGCGGCCAATGCCATTCAGGATCGCATGGGCCGAAAAGATCCCTGCCGGATCATCCACCAGGCTGCTCTTCTCTTGTCCGTCCAAGGCGACGATCGCTTCTACGTGCCCGATCTGGCGGTTACATGCCGCGACGTGAGCGATTCCCCCTACATCGACGAGCCCAGGCTCGTGGTCGAGGTGATCTCGCCCTCGACCGGCCGGCTCGACAAGGACAGCAAGGTGCCCGACTACTGCACCCTGCCGAGTGTCGACGAAATCTGGCTGATCGACAGCCGCAAGCCCCTCGTCCACGTCTACCAGCGCGTCAACGGCCAGTGGATCGGCCACATTCCGCTGCGTCCCGGCCAGAGCTTCGAAAGCCACTTCCTCGGCGGCGAGGTCCCCGTCGACGCGCTCTACGACGGGATCGACTTCACCCCGGCTCCGGCCAATCCCGAAGCCGGCTGAACGGCAAGGCCTCGAGCTGGAGCCCGAGCCAGGCGAGGCCCTCGAGGAAATGCACGGGCGGCTCGGCCGTGACCCTGAGCACCCGCCCACGGCCGCGCGGTAGCTCGATCTCCCGGGCGTGCAGCATCAGCCCGGCAGGTGCCCCGCCCGGCGGCTGGCCGCCATATTTCCGATCGCCGACGATGGGCGTGCCGATCGCCTGCATGTGGGCACGGAGTTGATGCGTCCGGCCGGTCAAGGGGACCAGCCCGACCCAGGCCGCGACCTTGCCGGCGCGCGCGATCACCCGAAAATCCGTCTGCGCCCGCTTCGCATCGAGTGCTTCGGGCGTCATCCGCTCGCGGCCGTCCGGCCCCGCCTTGCCGAGCCGGAGATCGATCAGCCCGGCATTCCTGTCCGGATTGCCCTGCACGATCGCCCAATAGAGTTTTCTCACACCATGCTGCTGAAAGGCGTGCATCAGCTCACGTGCCACGGCGGCGTTCCTGGCCAACACCAGGACACCGCTGGTATCGCGATCCAGCCGGTGCACCAGCTTCGGCCGTTCGGCTCCGCGGGCGAGCGCGTCCAGCATGCCGTCGATATGCCGCGTCGTCTTCGACCCACCCTGGACCGCGAGCCCGACCGGCTTGTTCAGGACGACCACCTCGTCGTCGTCGTGAATCACGAGGCCCTTGATGAACCGCGCATCCGCGTCGGACGGATTGCGCCTCACCGCAGGTGCCTCGACCTCGACCGGCGGGACGCGCACCACCTGCCCTGGCTGCAGCCGGGTCGCCGCCGTCACCCGCTTGCCGTCGAGCCGAAACTGCCCGGTCCGCAGGAGCTTCTGCAGCTGCACGTGGCCGAGCTTCGGGAAGTGTCGCTTGCACCAGCGATCGAAGCGCAGATCGGCCTCGGCCGCCGTGACCTCGCGATGCTGGACGCCAGTCATCCCTCGTCACTCTCGCTCTGCCGCTCCCGGCGCAGCCGCTCGAGCCATTCGAGCTTCTCCTTCAAGCGCTTCTCCAACCCTTCCTCGGTCGGCTGGTAGAAGGCCTGCCGCGGCATCCCGTCCGGAAAGTAGCTCTGCCCCGAGAACCGGTCCGGTGCGTCGTGGTCGTAGGCATAGCCGGCGCCATAGCCCAGCTCCTTCATCAGCCTGGTCGGGGCATTGAGGATATGCGCCGGCGGCATCAGCGAGCCGTGCTCCTTGGCCGCCGCCCGCGCCGCCTTGTAGGCGCTGTAGACCGCATTGGACTTGGGTGCCAGGGCCAGATGCACCGCCACCTGGGCCAAGGCCAGCTCGCCCTCGGGACTGCCGAGCCGCTCGTAGACCTCGGCCGCGTGCACCGCCTGGACCATCGCTTCCGGCTGCGCCAGGCCCACATCCTCGTTCGCCATCCGGATCAGCCGCCGCGCCAGATAGCGCGGGTCCTCGCCGGCCTCGAGCATCCGGCAGAGCCAGTAGAGGGCGGCATCCGGATCGGAGCCGCGCACCGACTTGTGCAGGGCGGAGATGAGATTGTAGTGCGCCTCCTGCTGCTTGTCGTAGACCGGCAGCCGGCGCGCCAGCACATGGCCCAGCTGCTCGACGTCGAGCAGCGGCTCGCTCGGCAGATCCGCCAGGCTCTCGACCATGTTCAAGAGGTAGCGCCCGTCGCCATCGGCGAGCTCCAGGAGCCTCTCGCGCACCGCCGCCTCCAGCGGCAGGGCATGGCCCAACGCCGTCTCGGCTCGCGCCAGGAGCTGGCCCAGCGCCGCGGCGTCCAGGCGCTCCAGCACCACCACGTGGCAGCGCGAGATCAAGGCGGGATTGAGCGCGAAGGACGGATTCTCGGTCGTGGCCCCGATCAGGCTAACCGTGCCGGCCTCGACCTCGTGCAGAAGGCCGTCCTGCTGGGCGCGGTTGTAGCGGTGGATCTCGTCGATGAAGAGGACCGGCCGCCGCCCGGCCTTGGCGAGCTTCCGCGCCGCCTCGAAGGCCTTGCGCAACTCCGCCACCCCCGACATCACGGCGGAAAGCGGCAGGAGGGTCTCGCCCACCTCGCGGGCGAGCAGCCGGGCGAGCGTGGTCTTGCCACAGCCGGGCGGCCCCCAGAGGATCAGCGAGCCCAGCCTTCTCGCCTGCAGCATCCGCCCCAGGGGCGAGTCCGCCGCCAGTGCCGCGCCCTGCCCCACCACTTCGGCGAGGCGCGTCGGCCGCAGCCGCTCCGCCAAAGGGGCGTCCGCCGATAACGGAGCGGCCGCGGGCTCACCTGCCGCGTCACCGAAGAGATCCGGCTCGCCTGCCATCGGCTCAGCTGATGGTCAGATCGAAGACCTGCCCACCCCGTTCGATGCTGATCACCCAGCGTCGCTGTTGTCGCGCCAGGAGCCGCTCCAGCCCGGCAAGCGACGTCACCCGCTCGCCGTTGACCGCCGCCACCACGTCGCCCGGCTGCAGCCGCAGGCGTGTGGCGAAGCTGCGCGGCTCGACGTCGACGATGCCGACCCCCTCGATGAAGGGACCGATACCGAGCGTCTCGTTGAAGGCCGGCGACAACTCGGCCACCACCGCCCCGCTCAAGGGCTGGTTGCCCGCAAGCCGCCGCGCGGTCGGATCGGGATCACCCGGCGGCGGCTCCAGCGGCAGGTCGAGCTCGACGACCTCGCCGCGGCGGATGACCGTCACCGGCACGCGACTGCCCAGGGGCGCCAGCTGCAGGCGGAGATTGAGCCCCGGCGCATCGACCACCTCGACCCCGCCCACCGCCGTCACGATGTCGCCTGGCCGGATGCCGGCCTTGGCCGCAGCCCCCTCCGGATGGACCCGCTCGATCAGCACCCCTTGCGGCCGATCGAGATCGAGCGCCTCGGCAAGACTGGTGTCGATCGGCCGGTACGCGGCCCCAAGCCACGGCCGGGCCGTCTCGAGACCCTGCTCGATGCCGATGATACGCGCCGCCACCAGATTGGCCGGAATGGCGAAGCCGATGCCGATCGACCCACCACCGCGGGTGAAGATCGCGGTGTTGATGCCGACGAGTTCGCCATCCATCGAGACCAGCGCCCCGCCCGAATTGCCCGGATTGATCGCGGCATCGGTCTGGATGAAGGAGACATCGGCCCGTGCCCCCGGGGTCGATCGCGCCCGCGCCGAGATGATCCCGCTCGTCACGGTCTGGCCGATCCCGAACGGGTTGCCGATGGCGAGCACCAGGTCACCGACCTCGATCCGGTCGGAATCACCGAGCGGGATCGCCGGCAGGCTGCGGCCGGGCGAGATGCGCAGAAAGGCGAGATCGCTGCGCTCGTCGCCCGCCACGAGCTCGGCCCGGTGCTCGGTCCGGTCGTTCAGGATAACGGTGATCGCGTCGGACCCTTCGACCACATGGTGGTTGGTGACGATGAGGCCGTCGCTGCCGACGATGACGCCGGAACCGAGCGACGACTGCCGCCGGGTGTCTTGCCGCGGCTGGCCAAAGGGGCCGAGATCGCCGAAGAAATGCCGAAAGAAGGGATCATCGAAGAAGGGGTCGAGCCGTCGGGTGGCGGTCGTCACCCGGCTCGTGGTGATGCTGACCACGGCAGGCGCCACGTCGCGCACCAAGGGGGCGAACGACAGCCGAATGGTCTCGGCATCCGCCGGCACCACCGTCCGAGCGGCCGGCGGTGGCGTCACAGCCACTCCCGCCCGCTCCGCCTCGCTGCTGCCATCCGCCTCGGCACAGCCAAAGGCGAGCATCAGGGTCAGTGCCACGAGGAGCGAGCGCCGGAGAGTGGTCCGGGTGCCCCCTGCCCTCGCGCCGGGGCGCCTTGCCTCAAGCGGCGATGGCTTCTGCCTCGTCCACATCGTGCTGCACGGGACCCGAATCCTGGCCCTTCGCATCGACGTCACGGTCGACGAACTCAATCACCGCCAAGGGCGCGTTGTCACCGTAGCGAAACCCCGCCTTCATGATCCGCACATAGCCGCCCGGCCGATCCTGGTAGCGCGGCCCCAGCACGTCGATGAGCTTGGCCGCGGTCTTCTCGCAGCGGGTGCGGGCGATCAAGAGCCGGCGGCTGTGCAGCGTACCCTGCCGGCCGATCGTCACCAGCTTCTCGACGAGAGGCCGGAGCTCTTTTGCCTTCGGCAAAGTCGTCGTGATCTGCTCGTGCTTGACCAGGGCCTGGGCCATGTTCTGGAACATGGCCTGGCGGTGGCTGGAGGTGCGGTTCAGTTTGCGGCCGCTTTTCCCGTGACGCATCTCAGTTCATCCGGTGCGCGCACCGGCCTCCTTCTCAAAAACGGCTCAGAACGGTTCTTCGACCTTGCGGGCCAATTCCTCGACATTCTCGGGCGGCCAGCCGGCGACGTCCATGCCGAGATGCAGCCCCATATGCGCCAGCACCTCCTTGATCTCGTTTAAGGACTTGCGGCCGAAATTCGGGGTCCGGAGCATCTCGCCCTCGGTCTTCTGCACGAGATCGCCGATATAGACGATGTTGTCGTTCTTCAGGCAGTTGGCCGAGCGGACCGAAAGCTCGAGCTCGTCGACCTTGCGCAAGAGGTTCGGGTTGAACGGCAGCTCCGGCCGGCGCTCCTGCGGCACCGCCAGATGCGGCTCGTCGAAATTGATGAACGGCCCGAGCTGATCCTGGAGGATGCGGGCCCCCAGGGCCACGGCATCATCGGGGCTCACCGAGCCGTCGGTCTCGACGGTCATGATCAGCCGGTCATAGTCCGTCTGCTGGCCGACACGGGCATTGTCGACCCGGTAGGCCACCTTGCGCACCGGGCTGTAGATCGCATCGATCGCGATCAGGCCAATGGGCGCGTCCTCGGACTTGTTGAGATGCGCCGGCACGTAGCCCTTGCCGCCCGAGATCGTCAGCTCCATCGAGATCTTGCCACCCTCGTCGACATGGGCGATCACCTGGTCGGAATCCATGATCTCGACGTCGTGGCCGGTCTCGATCATCCCGGCGGTCACCAGCTTCGGACCCTCGGCCTTGAGATAGACGCGCTTGGGCACATCGCTGTGCAGCCGCACGCCCAGGGACTTCAGGTTCAAGACGATGTCGGTCACGTCCTCGCGGACACCCGGAATCGACGAGAACTCGTGCAACACGCCGTCGATCTGGATCGCCGAGACGGCAGCACCCTGCAGCGACGACAAGAGCACCCGGCGAAGGGCGTTGCCGATCGTGATGCCGAAGCCGCGCTCGAGAGGCTCGACGATGATCGTGGCCTCCCTGTCCGGCCGGCGACCCGGCTGGATGTTGAGCTTTTGCGGCTTGATCAGCTCTTGCCAGTTTTTTTGGATCAAGGACCCACCCTCGCAAACGTTGTGATGCCCCCCGAACGGCCCCGGGCCGCCGGACCACATCGAGCGCAAACGCCGAGGACCTGCGACCCGATGGGGGCCTGAAAACCCGAACGGACTAGACGCGGCGCCGCTTGCGCGGCCGGCAGCCGTTGTGGGGGATCGGTGTCACGTCACGGATGTTGGTCACCGTGAAGCCCACCGTCTGGAGTGCCCGAAGGGCAGATTCGCGACCCGAGCCCGGGCCCTTCACCAGCACCTCGATCGTCTTCATGCCATGCTCCATGGCCTTGCGGCCCGCTGCCTCCGCCGCCATTTGGGCGGCGAACGGGGTCGACTTGCGCGAGCCCTTGAAGCCTTGGCTTCCGGCCGACGACCACGAGATCGCGTTGCCCTGGGCATCCGCGATGGTGATCATCGTGTTGTTGAAGGACGCGTTCACGTGCGCGATGCCGGAGGTGATGTTCTTGCGCTCGCGGCGCCGCAGCTTGGTTTCCTGGGCAGCCATGGCCTACTTCTTCACCTTCTTCTTGCCGGCGATCGCCTTGGCCGGGCCCTTGCGCGTGCGCGCGTTCGTGTGCGTACGCTGACCGCGGACCGGCAGGCCCTTGCGGTGCCGAAGCCCACGGTAGCAGCCGAGATCCATGAGCCGCTTGATGCTCATCGCCACCTCGCGCCTGAGATCACCCTCGACCTTGAGGTCGCGGTCGATCGCCTCGCGGATCTTGGCGAGCTCGGCATCCGAGAGCGTGTTCACACGCTGCGCGAACGACACCTCGCACTGCTGCAGGATCTTCTCGGACGTCGTGCGCCCGATGCCATAGATATAGGTCAAAGCGATCCCGACCGGCTTTTGGGCCGGAACATTCACACCGGCGATACGCGCCACCAGAAGCTCTCCTCGGCAAAAACTAGGGCGGGCGATCAAGGCCCCAAAATTCCAACACCGCGAGACAAAGGCTCCGGACCGGACACCGATCCAGGGTCGCTGGATTATAGAGCCGGGTCCGCGGCAGTCAATTGGCGTCTCGCGACCGATTGACGCGGCCGACAGACGGGCCAATCGATCAGGCGGCCCAACGATCAGGCAACCTTCGGTAGTGCTGCCTCGATCGCCCGGGTCACCGCGTCCATCGACTGCATCCCGTCGATGGTCTGGAGCAGCCCCTTCTCCCGATAGAACGGCAGGACGGGGGCGGTCTGCGCCTTGTAGACGTCGAGCCGCTTCTTCAGCGTCTCGACATTGTCGTCGGCCCGGGCACCGCCCGTCTCGGCCGCCCGGCCCTCGATCCGCCAGATCAGCTCGGCCTCGTCGGCCCTGAGCTCGATCACGACATCGATCGCCTTGCCCTTGTTCGCCAGCATCGACCCCAGGGCCTCGGCCTGGGCGAGCGTCCGCGGGAAGCCGTCGAGGATGAAGCCCCGGGCACAATCCGGCTCCGCGATCCGATCCGCGACCACGTTGCAGATCAGCTCGTCGGACACGAGCTTGCCCGCCGCCATGATCGCCGCGGCCTCCCTGCCGACCGGTGTCCCGGCCTCGACCGCGGCGCGCAGCATGTCGCCGGTCGAAAGATGCGCCAAGCCATAGGTTTCCTTCAACCGTGCCGCCTGCGTCCCCTTGCCGGCCCCGGGCGGGCCGAAGAGAATGACATTCATCAGTTGCGCCTCCCCCGTAGCCGCGACTTCTTGATCAGCCCCTCGTACTGGTGGGCGATCAGGTGCGATTGGATCTGCGCCACGGTATCCATGGTGACCGCAACGACGATCAGCAGGCTGGTGCCGCCGAAATAGAACGGCACGGCATACTGTGAGATCAGCACCTCCGGCATCGCACAGACGGCCGCCAGATAGAGCGCACCCACCGTCGTCAGGCGGGTGAGCACGTAATCCAGATATTCGGCCGTGCGCTGACCCGGTCGGATGCCCGGGATGAAGCCGCCGTGCTTCTTCAGATTGTCGGCCGTCTCCTGCGGATTGAAGACTATCGAGGTGTAGAAGAAGGCGAAAAAGACGATCAGGCCGACGAAGATCAAGAGGAACAACGGCTGGCCGCGGCCGAGCAGCGAGCTGACGACGATCAGCCACTCGGGGCTGCCTGGCCCGGCGAAGCCGCCAAGCGTCGCCGGCATCAACAGCAGCGAGGAGGCGAAGATCGCCGGGATGACGCCCGAGGTGTTGAGCTTCATCGGCAGATGCGAGCTCTCGCCGCCGAACATCTTGTTGCCCTGCTGGCGCTTGGGATA
>DAIRDJ010000006.1:0-65084 GCA_036796215.1 Geminicoccaceae bacterium | reverse complement strand
GATTTGTTTGGTGGGCGCACAAGGACTCGAACCTTGGACCCGCTGATTAAGAGTCAGCTGCTCTACCAACTGAGCTATGCGCCCTCGACGTCCGACGTAAGCGTCCATTGCTGATGCGTCAAGCTTGCGCGCACCTCTGCGCCGAGGCCATCAGCACTCGCGATTCGACACTCAACACTGATCTGTGGATCTGGAGCGGGCGATGAGATTCGAACTCACGACCCCAACCTTGGCAAGGTTGTGCTCTACCCCTGAGCTACGCCCGCTTCCGCTTAACCTCGATGTCGCGCGGGATGTAATGGATGGTCGGCGGTTTGGCAAGGCCGATCGGTAAGGCCAAGCGCGGCTTGCATGATCGACTTTTCCTTTCCATGTAAGCGGGGTGCTCGGGCAGCGGCTGCCGGGCGGCGCATTTCTGTTGGCGGAGAGAGGGTGCCGAGATGGAGCTGATCGGTGGCATGCAGGCGGCGAAGGGTGCCGCCGGGGCCGAGGCCGGGTGGATCAAGGACGGCAGCCTCGAGAGCTTCGCCCGCGACGTCATCCAGGAATCGATGCGCCAGCCCGTGCTCGTCGATTTCTGGGCGACCTGGTGCGGCCCCTGCAAGCAGCTGACCCCGATCCTCGAGAAGGTCGTCAAGCAGGCCGGCGGCAAGGTCAAGCTGGTCAAGATCGACATCGACCAGAACCCCGAGCTCGCCCAGCAGCTGCGCATCCAGTCGGTGCCGACGGTCTACGCCTTCCTGCAGGGCCAGCCGGTGACAGGCTTCGCCGGGGCGCAGCCGGAAAGCCAGATCAAGGCCCTGATCGAGAAGCTGGTGGGCGCTCCCCTGGGCCCCGCCGACAGCGAGGCGCAGCTGGCTGCGGCCAAGGAGGCGCTCGACGCGGGCAGGCTCGATGCGGCAGGCGAGCTCTTCAGCGCCGTGCTCGAAGAGGAGGAGGCCAACCCCGAAGCCCTGGGCGGCCTCGCCCGGGTGCTCCTCGCCGGCGGTCAGCTTGCCGAGGCCCATGCCCTGCTCGAACAGGTGCCGGCCAAGCTCGCCACCCACGCGGCGATCATCGGGGCCAAGGCCGCCCTCGAGCTCGCCAAGGAAGCCGGCACGCTGAGCGATCCGACCCTGCTCGTGGCGCGTATAGAAGGCAATCCGGACGACCACGACGCCCGCTACGAGCTGGCCACCTCGCTTTTCCTGCGCGGCCAGATCGAGCCTGCGGTCAATCACCTCTGCCAGATCGTCAAGCGCGATCGGGAATGGCAGGAGGACGGGGCCAGAAGACAGCTGGTCAAGTTCTTCGACGCCCTGGGGCCGACCCATCCGCAGACCCTCAAGGGACGACGTGCGCTGTCCAGCGTCCTTTTCTCCTGAGGTCTTCATGCATGGTATCGAGAGTCTGCCCGGTCGCTTCCCGATCTTCCCACTGACCGGAGCACTCTTGCTGCCGGGTGGCAACCTGCCCTTGAACATCTTCGAGCCCCGCTACCTGCAGATGGTGCGCGACGCCATGCAGACCGATCAGGTGATCGGGATGATCCAGCCGTCGGGCGAGCCGGGTGCGGACGGCAGGCCGCCGATCTACAAGACCGGCTGTGCCGGGCGGATCGGCAATTTCCGCGAGACCGAGGACGGCCGGTTCCTGATCACGCTCACCGGCATCGCCCGCTTCGATGTCGCCGAGGAGCTCAGCGTGACCACACCCTACCGTCAGGTAACGGCCGATTTCGACCGCTGGCGGCAGGACCTGCAGCCGGAGCCGCCGGCCGACGCGTTGCGCGGCGACCTCTTGGCCGCCCTCAAGGGTTTTTTCGAGCGGCACGAGATCACCGCCGACTGGTCGACCATCGAGACTGCACCGCTCGCCGGCCTCGTCACCTCGCTCGCCATGATCTGCCCCTTCGAGCCCAACGAGAAGCAGGCCGTCCTCGAGGCGCGCGACATGAATGCCCAGGCCTCGCTCTTGACCGCACTGATGCAGATGGCCGCACCGCACGGCACGAGCGAGACATCGGTGCGGCACTGAACGGCCACCCTCGACCTTGGGGGCCGCGACTATGGGGGAAAAGCCGAATGGCGGACGACATCGAGACGGCCACGAGCAGCGGCGCTGCCGTCGATCCCAAGCTCCTCGAGCTTTTGATCTGCCCCTTGACCAAGGGACCGTTGCGCTACGACCGGGTCAGGAACGAGCTGGTGAGCGAGCAGGCCGGCCTCGCCTATCCGATCCGCGACGGCATTCCGATCATGCTGGTCGATGACGCGCGGCCGATCGACGAGGCCGACGCCATCCCCGACGCGGTGCGCGCCGACCGGGACAACGCCTAGGATGCCGGGACATCTTCGAGCATGAGCGAGACGACCGCGTGGCCGCTCGAGATCCGGGTGCATCGCGATGACCGGCGGCTGGAGATCGATTTCGACGACGGGGCGAGCTTCGGCTTCCCGGCCGAGCTCCTGCGCGTCGAGAGCCCGTCCGCCGAGGTCCAGGGCCACACCCCGTCGCAGAAGGTGACCGTACCCGGCAAGCGCCGGGTCGGCATCGTGCGGCTCGAGCCCGTCGGCAACTACGCCGTGCGCATCGTCTTCGACGACGGCCATTCGACCGGCATCTTCAGCTGGAGCTATCTCCGCGAGCTCGGCCGCAGCCAAAGGACCCTCTGGGCCGACTACCTGGCCAAGCTCGAGGCCCAGGGCCTTACGCGCGACAGTTGATCGACTGCCTCTCGCATGGCACCTAAGAGGCCATGGCGATCAAGCTTCTCCACACCGCGGACTGGCAGCTCGGCAAGCCCTTCAGCCGCTTCGCCGATGGCGACACCGCTGCCCTCTTGCGCGAGGCGCGGCTGGCCGCGATCGAGCGGATCGCCGCCCTGGCGAGCGAGCGCGAGGTCGCCTGTGTCCTCGTTGCGGGCGATGTGCTGGAAAGCGAGCACGCCGAGCCCGGCCTCTTGCGCCGCATGGTCCATCGCATGGCGCGCTTTGCCGGCCCCTGGCTGCTGCTGCCCGGCAATCACGACCCGGCCCGCCCCGGCGGGGTCTGGGACCGGTTCGCCCGCTCGGGCGACTGCCCGTCGAACCTCACCGTCCTCGCGACGCCCGAGCCCGTGCCGCTCTGCGACGGCAGGCTCCTGATCCTGCCGGCCCCGCTCACCCAAAAGCACGGTGGTGCCGACCCGACCGCCTGGTTCGCCACGAGCAACCTGCCCGCCGGCGTCTGCAAGGTCGGCCTCGCGCATGGCGCGGTCCGGGAATTCCTCCATGCCGAGGCCGAGAGCCAGAACCCGATCACCCTCGACCGCGCCGCGAGCGCCGGGCTCGACTATCTGGCCCTGGGCGACTGGCATTCGGTGCTCGAGATCACCCGGCGTACCTGGTACAGCGGCACGCCCGAGCCCGACGATTTCACCAAGAGCGGGACCGGCGAGGTGCTGCTCGTCACCCTGACCGAGCCGGGTGCTACGCCGCAGATCGAGCGCTGTCCCACCGGCCGCTACAGCTGGCAGCACCGCAGCCTCGATCTCGGTCATGCAGTCGACACAGCAACCATCGAGGATCAGCTCCAGGCCCTCCTTGCGAGCCTCCCCCGGCCCGGCGACACGGTCCTCCGGCTGACCCTCGAGGGCGCCCTGGATCTCGCCGGCATGGCCACCCTCGAGGCTGCCCTCGAGCGGCTCGAGCCGCGGCTCCGCCATCTGGAGACCCGGCAGGACGGGCTCGTCACCGCCGCCAGCGACGCCGATCTCGCGGCGCTTTCGGCCGACCCCCTGGTCGCCGAGGTGGCAAGTGCCCTTGCCCGCTCGACCGCTCCCGAGGCGCCGCTGGCGCTCCGCCTGTTGCACACTACCTGGCAGCGGCTGGAGCGGGGCTGATGCAGCTCTTGGAGCTCGCGGTCCAGGACTTCCGCAAGCTCGCTGGCCGCCATGTCGTCCGCCCGGCGCCGACCGGCATCACCGTGGTCTCCGGCGCCAACGAGGAGGGCAAGTCGACCCTGCTCGACGCCCTCAAGCGCGCCTTCTTCATGAAGCACAACACGACCGGCGAGGCGAGAGACGCGATCCTGCCGCTCGGCCGAACGGCCACACCTTCGGTCAGCGTCGCCTTTCGCATCGGTGAGGCGACCTTTCGGCTGGACAAGCAGTTCCGCCGGGGCGGCATCCGGCTGGAAGGACCGAACGGAACACTCGAGGGCGATGCCGCCGAGCTCGAGCTCGCCCGCCTCCTCGCTTTCGACTGGCCCGGGCGGGGTGCCGCCAAAACCGAGCATATGGGGCTGGCCGGGCTCTTCTGGGTCGACCAGGGGACGACCTTCGAGCCCGAGCAGCAGCCGAGCCCGACCGCGCGGCGGGCGCTGGAGCCCGCCCTGGCGAGCCAGATCGCCGTGCTCGGCCGCGGCGAGCGGGCGCCGCGGCTGATGGCCGAGATCAAGCGCCGCCGCGAGCAGCACTTCACCGGGGCGCGCGGACAAAAGCGCGGCGAGCTCGCCGAACTCGAGAAGACCGTCGCCGCGCTGCGCCTGGAGCTCGACGAGGTGAGTGTCGAGGAGCAGGTGGTCGAGAGCCTGCTGGACCGCCTCGCCCAGACGATCGAGCGGCGCCGGGCGGCCCTCGCCGCCGACCATCTCGGCCGGGCCCGGGCCGCGGTCGAAGCGAGCCGGGCGACGCTGCGCTCGGTCGCGGCCCTGAGGGAGCAGGCGCAGGCGACGGCCCTGGAGCATCGGGCAGCCGCGAGCGAGCTTGCCCGCTGGCAGGAGAAGTGCCAGCGGCGCCAGGCCCTCGATGCCGCGATCGCGAGCAAGACGGTCGAACGCGCCGCGGTCCTCGAGGCTGCGGCCGAGACGGCCCCGTCGCTCGCGCATCGGCGCCAGGAGCGCGTCGCGGCGGAGACGGCCGAAGCCCAGGCACGAGCCGAGCTGCAGGCGCTCGAGGACGGGCGCGACGCCCTGGTGCGCCAGGCCACTCGGCTCCGGCTGCAGCGCGAGGTGGCGCGCCTCGACGGCGCCCTCGAAGCCGTCCGAACGGCCACCCGCAGCGCCCTCGAGCACGAGGCGGCGGCAGCAGGCGAGCCCCTGACCGCAGCGATCCTGGCCGAGCTCGAGATGCACGAGACCACGCTCGGCGAGCACCGGGCAGCCCTGCGCGCGGTCGCCACCCGCCTCGTCCTCCACCCCGAGCGCGCCGATACGCCGATCACCCTGGACGGCGAACCCGTCGATCCGCATCGGCCGCTCGAGCTCACCCGTCCAGCGGTGCTCGAGATCGCCGGCTTCGGCCGGATCGAAGTCACCCCGGGCGGTGAGCGCCTCGGACACCTCGAAGCGCAGATCCGCGACACCGAGAGCCGCCTCGAAACCGGGCTCGCCGCCGTTCGGGCAACGACCATCGGCGATACCCGTCGCCGCTTGGCCGCCAAGGAGGCGCACGGCCGCGAAGCCGCCCAGGCCCGCCAGCGGCTGGGCGATCGCCTGGCAGCTTCCGGCATGGCGGACCAGGCGGCGCTGGAGACAGCAAGCGCCGAGGCACGCACCCGGCTCGCGGCACTGGCCGAGGTGACACTGCAAGAGGGCAGCGACGAGCCGGCGCTGGAGGCAGAATTGCAGACGGCGGAGCAGGCGGTGGCCGCCGCCCGGACCCGGCTCGCCGAGTGTCACGAGCGGCGCCTGGCGGTCGCTGCCGAGGAAGCGGCACTCGCCAAGACCGCCGAGCAGAAGAGCTTCACCGAGGCGCGGCTCGCGATGGAGCTCGCCAGGCTCGAGGAGGAGCGGGCCATCGAGGTGGGCGAGCTCTCGGACGCGGCACTGGAGGAACACCTCGCCGCCGCCCGGGCCGCAGCCGACCGGACAGCGGCTGCAGAGGCGGTGCTGGAGCGCGAGCTCGCCCGGGCCGACCCGGCGCACGCCGCAACCGCCGCCGAGCAGGCCGCCCGACGCCTGGTGCAGCTGGAGGCGGATGCGCGCCAGCTGGAGCGCGAGGTGCTCGACCTCGAGGCCGAGCTCCGTGGTCGCGGTGCCAAGGGGGTCGGCGACAAGAAGGCCGAGCTCGAAGGTGCGCTCGAGCTCGCCCGGCGCCGGCACGACCGGCTGCTCGACGAGGCCCTGGCCTGGCGGCTGCTCGACGAGACCATCGAGGCCGTCGATCGCGCCCGTCAGGATGCGCTGGTGGCGCCCTTGCAGGCACGCGTCCGGCCCTATCTCCGCCAGCTCCTGGGCGAGGCCGAGCTCGGCTTCGAGCCGCAGCTGCTGCAGCTCGACCGGCTGGAGCGGGGGGCCTCGGCCGAGCCCTTCGCCGCGCTGAGCGTCGGCACCCGCGAGCAGCTCGCCGTCATCGTCCGCCTCGCCATCGGCGACCTTATGGCCGAGACGACTGGCGAAAGCCCGCCTTTGATCCTCGACGACGCGCTGGTCTATGCCGACGCCCTTCGCCTGCAGCGCATGAAAACCGTCCTCGAATCAGCGGCCCGACGCCAGCAGATCATCATCCTGACCTGCCGCCGGGAGGACTATCTCGGCCTCGACGCCCGCTATCTCACGCTCGAGGAGTGCCGTGCCGAAGCCTAGCCGCTGTCGACGGTCGGGATGAACCCGCGTCGTGAACCTGCTGGCCTGACGTGAGCAAGCGATCCCAAGAGATGGCCGGCGCACGGCCCTCCGCTTTTGCGTGGCAACGCATCCGGGAATGCCTCGGGGCGCATCTCACCGATCGCGCCCCTCAGACCGCCGTGTAGCCGCCGTCGATCAGGATATCCTGGCCGTTGATCAGGTCCGACGCCGAGCTCGCGAGGAAGAGCACGAGATCGGCAACCTCGATCGGCTTGCCGAACCGGCCGGCCGGGATCTTGGCCTTCATCGGATCGCCCTTGGCAGGATCCCCCCAGACCTGCTCGCCCATCGGCGTCAAGATGACGGTCGGGCAAACCGCGTTGATCTGAATGTTGTGCTTCGCCCACTCGGTGGTCATCACCTTGGTCAGCATGTTGAGACCCCCCTTGGACGCACAATAGGCGGCGTGCCCGTCGAGGCCCACCACCCCGGCCTGGCTGCTGATATTGATGATCTTGCCGGCACCCTGGGCGATCATCTGGGGAGCCAGGGCCCGGGCGACGATGAAGGGGGCACGAAGATTGACCGCCATGGTGCGATCCCAGTCCTCGACCGTCGCGTCGAGCAGCGGATCGATGAGCGCGATCCCGGCATTGTTGACCAGGATATCGATCGTCCCGTAGGCCTCGAGCCCGGCCTTGGCCGCGGCCTCGGCCCCCTCGACCGTGGCGAGATCGGCCTCGATCGGCACCACGCGCCGTCCGGCCGATTCGACCGCGCGCACCACCTCCTCGAGCCCCGCCGGATCCCGCCCGACCGCCGCGACATGCGCACCGGCATCGGCCAGCACCCGGCAGATCTCGAGCCCGATCCCCTTGGTGGCACCGGTCACCAGCGCCCGCTTGCCGCCGACATTGAACCGATTGGTCAAGTCGCTCATGGCCGTCCTCCCTGGTCGCCCCGTACCACCCTGCCGGGCAGCACGCTGCCGGCTTGCCGCCGCTCACGCCCGCCTCCTAGCCGATCTCTCGTGATCTCACCAGACCGTGCCGAAACATACCATGAGGCCCCGGCGCTTAAGCCGATGTTAACCGTAACGCCGTAGCATCCGCCGTGTTCGAGCCGATCAGCCCGGGGATACCCAGATGGCCGCGAGCCTGCCGCCTCTCTTTCAGCTCCTGTCCGCCAAGGCGAGCTTTCTTCAGGCCCGCCACGCGGTGCTGAGCCAGAACGTCGCCAACGCGGACACGCCCCGCTACCGGCCCAAGGACCTGGTCGAGCCCGACTTCGCGAGTGCCTTGCAGCAGCGGTCCATGGCCGTGGCCCCCGTCCAGCTCGAGCGCAGCCGCCCCGACCATCTGGCCGGCCTGCCGACGCCGCCCACCAGCCCCCGCCGCCAGCGCCTCGACGGCTTCGAGATGGCCCCGGCCGGCAATGCCGTGATCATCGAGGAGCAGATCCGCCTTTTGGGCTCCGCCGCCCGGGGCTACCAGCTCGCAACCAGCATCTACGGCAAGTATGTGGGCCTGATGCGCACCGCGATCGGCACCGGTGCCTGAGCCTAGGGAGTACCACGCATGAACCTCGAGACCTCGCTGAAGATCGCGGCTGCCGGCATGCACGCGCAATCCGCCCGGCTCCGCGTCACCTCTGAAAACCTCGCCAACGCCCAGTCGACGGCGCAGACCCCGGGTGGCGACCCCTACCGGCGCAAGACCATCAGCTTTGCCAATGTGCTCGATCGGGCAATCGGGGCCGAGCTCGTCGAGATCCGTCGCTACGGCATCGACCGCGCGCCCTTCGAGCTGCGCTTCGAGCCCTCGCACCCGGCCGCCGACGACAAGGGCTATGTCAAGTATCCGAACGTCAGCCCGCTGGTCGAGCTCATGGACATGCGGGAGGCGCAGCGCTCTTTCGAGGCCAACCTCGCGGCCAGACAGCAGGCCAGTGACCTGCTGCAGCGAACCCTCGATCTCCTGCGCTGAGGGCCTGACGGATGAGCATCGGTGCTGCGACCCAGGCGCTCGCCGCCTACCGCGCCGCCGCCGGCGAGATCAACGGCAACGCCGCGGCCCGGCCGGCAGCCGGCGGCTTCGACGCGCTCTTGAAGGCCGAGCTGCGGCAGGCGCTCGGGACCCTGCAACAGGGCGAGGCCACGAGCATTGCCGGTGTCACCGGGACCGCCAGCATCCAGGAGGTCGTGGAAGCCGTCACCGCGGCCGAGCTCACGCTGCAGAAGGTGACCGCGGTCCGCGACCGGATGATCAGTGCCTATCAGGAAATCATGCGGATGCCGATCTGATCGGCCGCGGCAGGGGAAGTGGAGCCGATGCTGGGCGAGATCGCCATCCAGGAGGTGAGCCGGCAGGCCATCTGGGTGATGCTCAAGGTGGGTGCCCCGGTGATGGTCGTGGCCCTGGTCGTTGGCCTGATCGTCTCGCTGCTTCAGGCCCTGACCCAGATCCAGGAGATGACGCTGACCTTCGTGCCGAAGGTCATCGCGATCTTTCTGACGCTGCTCGTCGCCACGCCTTTCATGCTGGCGACGCTGACCGAGTTCACGCTCGACGTCTTCGCCAAGATCGCCGGCGTCGATGTCTGAGCCGGGCGAGGCGCCGCGCCGCTGGGCGAGGCGTCGATGATCGCCATCGAGAGCCTCTTTGCCCGCGAGATCCTGGTGGTCGGCCTCGTCTTCTGCCGGGTGGGCGCCGCCTTGATGGTGCTGCCGGCCTTCGGCGAGCCCTATGTCCTGTCACGCGCCCGGCTCGGCATTGCGCTGGCGATCGCCGTCCTCGTCGGCCTGCCGATGAGCGGCCGCCTCGCTTTGCCGCCGCCCGAGCCCCTGAATGTCGGCCTCCTGGTCATGGCCGAGGTCACCTGCGGCCTTTTGATCGGCGCCATCATCCGCCTCGTCATGTTCGCGATCCATTTCGGTGGCGCCTTGATCGCCATGCAGTCGGGCCTGGCGACGGCCGCCTTCTTCGATCCCCAGGAAGCGACCCAGGGCACCATCACCGGCAATTTCCTGGCGATCCTGGCGCTGGTGATCATCGTCGTCGCCGATGCGCACCTCTTGATCCTTGAGGCCCTGACCGCGAGCTTCGCGCTCATCGAGATCAGCCGGTCGCTCGACATCGCCGCGCTCGTCGAGATCCTGGTCCGGCTGGGTGGCCGGGCGATCGAGACGGGGCTCCGGATGGCCGCCCCGATCGTCCTCTTGAGCCTGATCTTCTATCTGATCCTCGGTGTCCTCAACCGGCTGATGCCGTCCTTCCAGGTCCTCTTCGTCCTGATGCCGCTGCAGATCGCGCTGGCGCTCGGCATCGTCATGCTGTCGCTCGGCCCGGTGATCGAGCTCGCTTCGGGCCTGCTGACGACCAGCCTCGCCTGGCTCGATCCGCTCTGAGGGGCGAGCATGGCCGAAGAGCAGGACCAATCGCAAAAAACCGAGGAGCCGACCCAAAAGAAGCTCGATGATGCCCGGCAGAAGGGCCAGGTCGCGAGCTCCAAGGAGGTCGGCAACTTCCTCTTGATCGGCTCTGCCACCTTGACGCTGGCGATCGCCCTGCCCTCGATCATGCGCGACACGGCGGGGGCGATGAGCCACTACCTGCGCCACGCGGGCGATCCGAGCCTCGTGGGCCCGGCGTTGTCGGGCGGTCTGTTGCGTGCGATTGCCATCGTCGGGCTGGCGCTCGGCATCCCCCTGGCCGTCACCATCGTCGGTGCGATCGCCGCCGCTGCCCTGCAGAACGCCATCCTCTGGAGTTCGGAGAACCTCCAGCCCAAGCTCGACCGGATCTCGCCGATCGCGGGGTTCAAGCGGCTCTTCTCGCTCAAATCGGTGGTCGAGTTCCTCAAGGGCGTGGTCAAGATCACGGCCATGGCAACGATCGGGGTCGCCGTCGTCTGGCCGAGCCTCGAGCGGCTGGTGGCGGCCGGTCACCTCGAGGTGATCGCCGCCATGGCGTTCTTGTGGGAGACCGCCCTTTGGGTGATCGCCGCGATCGCCGCGTGCCTCGCCCTCGTCGCCGGCGTCGACTACGCCTATCAGCGCTTCGAGTTCCTGAAGCAGATGCGGATGTCGCGACGCGACATCCGGGACGAGCACAAGCAGAGCGACGGCGATCCGATGATCAAGCAGCGCCTGCGCCAGCTCCGCATGGAAAAAGCCCGCCAGCGGATGATGGCCGAGGTGCCGACCAGCACCGTCGTGGTCACCAATCCGACGCATTTTGCCGTGGCGTTGCGCTACGAAAGCGGGGTCACCCTGGCACCCAAGGTGGTCGCCAAGGGGGTCGACGAGCTGGCCCTTCGGATCCGCACGATCGCCGAGGAGCACGAGGTGCCGATCGTCGAGAACCCGCCCTTGGCGCGCGCCCTGCACAAAGCGGTCGAGCTCGGGGAGATGATTCCGCCCGAGCACTACCAGGCCGTGGCCGAGGTCATCGGCTACGTGCTGCGCCTGCGCCCGCCCGGCGCCAGCCAAGGGGCGGTTCCTGCAGGCGTACGGGAAGGCGTCCCCTAACGACGGCTAACCAATTGACGAAACCGGATTTTCATCAGCGAGGGCCATTCTGCGCTTGCCACGGCACCCAGGGGTCGGGTGCTCGACCAAGTCGGAGAACAAAAGATGCCTCATTGGCTCTATGCTGCCATCCTCTCGCTCTTGCCGTTGGCCGGAGCCCAGGCGACGCTGCCCGTGGCACTCTTCCAGACGGCGGAGATCCGGGCCGACAGCCACGAGGGCCTGCGCCAGTGGCAGGCGGTGCTGCAGCGGATCGAGCGCGAGCAGCCGGTCTATGCCGCCTGCCGCCGGGACCCCGCTGCCTGCCCGAGCCGCGGCGTGCGCCTCTGGCAGGAACTCCTGGTCGAGCTCGACGGCCGGCCGCTCAAGGAGCAGGTCACCCGCGTCAACCGCTTCGTCAACCAGTGGCGCTACCGCCCGGATCGGGCGGTCTACGGCAAGTCCGACTACTGGGCCTCGCCGCTCGAGTTCCTGCAGAACTCGGGCGATTGCGAGGACTATGCGATCACCAAATACGTCTCGCTCAAGCTCCTGGGCGTCCCCGACGACCAGATCCGCCTCGCCGTCGTCCAGGACGAGCTGCGCAACCTCGCGCACGCCGTGCTCGTCGTCTACAAAGGGGACACCGCGGTCGTCCTCGACAACCTGACCAACGCCGTGCTGCCGCACGACCGGGTCGTCAACTACACCCCCTACTACACGGTCAACGCCACCACCCGCTGGGCGCATGTCCCGCCGAGCCGGCTGATGATGCCGGCCGTGGGGGCCACCGCCAGCATCCGCTGACCGGCCCGCAGCCTTGCTGGCCCGATCCGGCACGCCGCATCGGGCCAGCCGCGCGGCACCGCCCAGCTTGGCGCCGGCGCCGGCGCCACCATGCCGCCGACGCAGCACCGGGGCGCTCGCCCAGCGCCATCGACCGCCCGGTTGCCGACCAGCGCTTGCCCTCGATCGCCGCTAATGCCACCTTCAGACCGACTGGTGGCAAGAGGCGGGCATGGCGAGGGAAAGTCTCCGCAAGACAGGCGAAACGTCGCCGGCCCGGCCGGCGGGCGCGGGGCGGTGGTCATGCCGGCCGGCCCCCTGGCGCGCACCCGACGGCCTCGGCTGGCAGGGGCCCGCCGCCACGCCCGCAGTCGCCAACAGCGACACTCACAGGCTCGCAGCCGTGGCGCTCGTCACCGCCGCCCGATCGATCGTGCCGAGGACGGCGACCCGCAGCGATCCGAACGACCCCAGCCCGAACGACCCCAGCCCGAACGACCCCAGCCCGAACGACCAGCGTGACGATGTCGCTCCCTTATTGAGCAGCGCCGCGTCGACCCCAGATCAGACCTGTGGCCGAGCGCCGGGCGGCCCCGGCCGCCCGTGCGCGCGGCAGCCCGGCGAGCCGATCCCGATCCCGCAGAACCGACCCGCGAGGGTGGAGGAGACCCGATGTTCATCCAGACCGAGACCACGCCCAACCCGGCGACGCTCAAGTTCCTTCCCGGCCGTGCCGTGATGGACGAGGCTGTCGTCGACATCACCGACGCCGCCAAGGCCGCCGAGCTCTCGCCGCTCGCGGCCCGCCTCTTTGCCATCGACGGGGTGACCGGCGTCTATCTCGGCCAGGACTTCATTTCGGTGACCAAGGCCGGCAGCGAGGACTGGTACATGCTCAAGCCCGCACTCTTGGGGGCGATCATGGAGCACTTCATGTCGGGTGATCCGGTGCTGGCCGCCGGTGCCGACATCGACGACGGCATTCGCCTCGACGAGAGCGACGCCACGGTCCGCCAGATCAAGGAGCTGATCGACACCCGCGTCCGCCCGGCCGTGGCCCAGGACGGCGGCGACATCGTCTTTCAGGGCTTCGAGCGCGGCATCGTCTATCTGCACATGCGCGGCGCCTGCTCCGGTTGCCCGAGCTCGGTCGTGACGCTGAAGAGCGGGATCGAGAACCTGCTCAAATACTACGTGCCCGAGGTGGTCGAGGTCCGCGCCGTTTCCTGATCGCTGGCCGCATCGACCGGCGGCGGGGCGCCCCTTGCGGCTTCTGGCTTTCGATACGGCGGGCAACGCCTGCTCGGCCGGCGTCTTCGTCGACGGGCGACCCGTGGCCCTGCGGCGGAGCGACGGCCCTGGCGGTCATGCCGAGTGGCTGCCGCGTTCGCTCGAAGCCGTCCTCGAGAACGCCGCGATCACGCTCGAGGCCCTCGACGCCATCGCGGTGACCGTCGGCCCCGGCAGTTTCAGCGGCATCCGCACCGGCCTCGCCGCTGCCCGCGGCCTCGCTCTCGTGACCGGCCTCAGAGCGATCCCGGTGACCACGCTCGAGGCGTTGGCCGCCCCTCTCGCGCATGCGAACTCAGCACCAATCCCCATCGCGGCAATCCTCGACGCCCGCCGGGGCCAGGTTTTCCTGCAACGGTTCGCACCCGACACCACACCGCTCGAGCCGCCACGCACCCTCGATCCCGAGGCGGCAGCGGCCGAGCTCATCGGGCCGTGGCGGCTGGTCGGTGATGGCGCAGGCCTCGTGCTCCACCATCTGCCGCCAGCGCTGGCGCGCGTCGTCGCCGGGCAACTCGATGCCGCAGGCGTGGCCCGCGCCGCCGAGCTCGCGCTGCAGCGCGGTGCCGAACCCCTTGCCGGCTTCGATCTCCACCCCTGCTACGCCCGCGACGCCGATGCCCGGCCCGGCGCCGGCCGCCCTTTGCTGCGGGTCGGGGCCTAGCCGCGTGCTGTCCTTCAAGAGCGAGCCGCAGCTCACCATCAAGCCCGTCGGCGCCTTCGACCTCGGCCGGCTGGCGCGCCTGCACAAGCACTGCTTCGAGGAGGGCTGGAGCCGCGCCGATCTCGCCCACCTGCTCGCCTTGCCCGGCGGCTTCGGCCTGATCGCCCGGCACAGCGGCGGCGGCTTCGCCTCGCTCGAGGCCTTGCGCGGGGTCGGCTTCGCGCTGCTCCGCGTGGTCCGCGACGAGTGCGAACTTTTGTCGCTGGGCGTCGTCCCGGCGCAACGGCGGCGCGGCGTGGCGGCGGCGATCCTCAAACAGAGCATGCAGAGCTGCTTCGATGCCGGGGCGCGCACCATGTTCCTCGAGGTCGCGATCGACAATCTCTCGGCCCAGGCGCTCTACGAGCGGTTCCTGTTCAGCCGGGTCGGCACCCGCCCGGACTATTACGCCCGGCCCGACGGCACGCGGATGCACGCCTATACGATGCGCGCCGACCTCGTCGAAGCCCTCACCGGCCGCACCGCGCCAGCACCCTGACCCTGCTCGGAGGCGGCAGCTAGGCCTTGACCTCGATCCATAGCGCGAAGACTTCATCCGCCAGTGCCTCGGTCGCGAGCACCTTGTGGCCGTGATCGAGTACGGCACGCGGCACGTTGGCCAACGGCTCGCTGCCGCGGAGCCGCACGCAGAGCAGGTCTCCCGGGCGCATCGTCTCCAGCTTCACCTTGGTGCGGACAAACGTCATCGGGCAGCTCTCGCCGGTTATGTCCAACTCCGCGTCTGCCTTCATGCCGCTACTTGTTCCTTTTTTGCTGAGCCCTGGCGGAAACTTCAAAAAACCCGAAAATGCCTCTTGCATCCCCGCATCGGGTAAATATATTTCGACCTTCTTAGCTTTCTATGCTTCGGCGAAAGGACAACCAGGGAATGACCGAACAATTGAGCCAGAATGAGCTGCTGTCGCTGACTACCGAGATAGTCGCCTCGCACGTCTCGAACAACACCGTCGCGGTCAGCGACCTGCCGCAGCTCATCAGGCTCGTGTACACCGGGCTGGCCGAGCAGGGCCAGGCGCAGCCGGAGGCCGAGCCGGAGAAACCCGTGCCGGCCGTGCCGATCAAGAAGTCGATCCAGCCGGATCACCTGATCTGCCTCGAGGACGGCAAGAAGCTGAAGATGCTGAAGCGGCATCTCAAGACCCGCTACGACATGACCCCCGACGACTACCGTCGCCGGTGGGGGCTGAGCGACGACTATCCGATGGTCGCCCCGGCCTATGCCGAGCAGCGCAGCAGTCTCGCCAAGAAGATCGGCCTCGGCACCAAGCCGCGGGCCCGCGGTCGCAAGGCCGCTTCCTGACGGGAGTTGGCAGCGGGCTGACGCGAGTTGGCGGCGGGCTGACGCGAGTTGGCGGCGGGCTGACGCGAGCGGGTGGCGGGCTGACGCGAGCGGGTGGCGGGTACGGAGCCCGGGTTCGCCTCGCCTCAACCTTAAAGCGCATTCGCGACTTCGCAAGAACGGGCGGCGATTATCGCCGCCCGCTTTTGCGTCGAAAACCGTTTCATGTTAATCTTTTGTCCATGAATTGTCGCCATGAGGCACGATCAACGCGGGATTGGTTGACGGGTGCCGGCGTCCGTGACTATCGCTTCGGCGGAGGAGGTTCCGGTCGGAGTGGCGTCGACCGGCTGTGGACTGGAGAATGACGGAGACCGTCGAGGTGCCTTGCTGACGATCGAGACCCGCGCCGAGGCCCGCCCAGCCGCCGTGGCTCGGTCGACTGCGCGATGCGACCCGATACCGGTTGCGCATGGCCGGTCGTGCCCCACATGACGGGCGCAAGGCGAGACGAGCGCGGACTCGATGCCGACGCGTGCCGCACGATCCCGAAGACGCCGACCCCTTTGTCCAAGAAGCTGCATATCAAGACCTATGGCTGTCAGATGAATGTCTATGACAGCGAGCGGATGGCCGGCCTCCTGGCCCGCCACGGCTACAGCCACGTGGCCGATCCGGGAGCCGCGGACCTCGTCATCCTCAATACCTGTCACATCCGCGCGAAGGCCGCCGAGAAGGTCTATTCCGAGCTCGGCAGGCTCCGGGTCATGCGCGATGCGCGTCGCGCCGCCGGCGGCCGCGACCTGCAGCTGGTGGTTGCCGGCTGCGTCGCCCAGGCCGAGGGTTCCGCCATGCTGGAGCGGGCCCCCTTCGTCGACATCGTCGTCGGCCCGCAGACCTATCATCGCCTGCCCGAACTGCTCGCCCGCCGTGCCCGCGAGGCGGGCGGCCAGCTCGACACCGACTTCCCGGTCGAGAGCAAGTTCGACCTCTTGCCCGCGAGCACCGCACCCTCGCCCATCTCGGCCTTCCTCACCATCCAGGAAGGCTGCGACAAGTTCTGCACGTTCTGCGTCGTGCCCTACACCCGCGGGGCGGAGGAGAGCCGTCCGGTGGCCGCCGTCCTCGCCGAGGCGAAGCGCCTCGTTGCCGCGGGCGCGCGCGAGATCACGCTTTTGGGCCAGAACGTCAACGCCTATCACGGCGCGGGCCCGGACGGCCGGAGCTGGAGCCTCGGGCACCTCGTCCGCGAGCTCGCCCTGATCGATGGGCTCTGGCGGCTGCGCTACACGACCTCGCATCCCCGCGACATGGACGAGGATTTGATCCGGGCCCATGGCGAGGTCGAGGCCCTGATGCCGTTCCTGCATCTGCCGGTGCAGTCGGGCTCGGACCGCGTGCTGCAGGCGATGAACCGCGGCTACACGGCCGCCGGTTTCACCGGCATCGTCGACCGGCTGCGCGCCGCGCGTCCGGATCTCGCCCTGTCGTCGGATTTCATCACCGGCTTTCCGGGTGAAAGCGACGCCGAGTTCGAGGCCACCATGGACCTCGCCCGGCGGGTCGGCTTCGCCCAGGCCTTCTCCTTCAAATACAGCCCGCGCCCCGGCACACCCGGCGCGGTCATGCCGCAGCAGGTGAAGGAGAACCTGCGCGGCGAGCGACTGGCACGGCTGCAGGCGCTGCTCGAGGCCCAGGCCGCAGCGTTCAACGCCCGGACCGTGGGCCTGACCCTGCCGGTGCTGTTCGAACGGCCGGGCCGGCATCCGGGCCAGCTCGTCGGCCGTACACCCTATCTGCAGGCCGTGCATGTCGAGGCACCGTCATCGATGCTCGCTACCCTGCAGGACGTCGCGGTCACCGCGGCCTTCCCGCACAGCCTCGCGGGCCGGCTCGCCGCCACACCATCGACCGCCGACCCGCTCAACCGCGCGACCAATGGCAATGCCCACGGTCCCGCCCAGATCGAGGAGACGTTCGCCTGACCACCATCGCCCCGCTCGCCGACTTCCAGGGCTCGAGCCATCGGGTCCGCTTCGACGATAACGCGACCTGCGCCGCCCTCTTCGGCCAGCACCATGTGAATATTGCGCGCATCGAGCAGAAACTCCCGGTCAGCATCGTCACCCGCGGCAACGAGATCTTCATCCAGGGCGAGAGCGACGCCGAGGTCGAGACCGCCGCCGCCGTCCTCAACCGTCTCTATGCCCAGCTACGGAGCGGCCGCGAGATCGGCCGCGACGACGTCGATGCCGCGCTGCGCATGATCCGCGGCAACGGCAATGGCAGTGGCGAGGAGCACGGCTTCGCCTACGAGGTCCGGACCGACCGTCGCTCGATCACCCCGCGCTCGCCCAACCAGGCGGCCTACCTGAAGGCCCTGGAGGAGCGCGACCTCGTCTTCGCGCTGGGCCCCGCCGGCACCGGCAAGACCTATCTGGCGGTGGCCGCTGCCGTCTCCTTCATGCGCCAGCGGCGAATCGAGCGGATCATCCTGTCGCGGCCCGCGGTCGAGGCCGGCGAGCGGCTGGGCTTTCTGCCCGGTGACCTGAAGGAGAAGGTGGATCCCTATCTCCGCCCGCTCTACGACGCGCTGCAGGACATGCTGCCCGAGGGCAAGCTGCAGACGCGCATCGAGCAGGGCCAGATCGAGATCGCCCCCCTGGCCTTCATGCGCGGCCGCACGCTCAGCCACGCCTTCGTCATCCTCGACGAGGCGCAGAACACCACACCCTCGCAGATGAAGATGTTCTTGACCCGGCTCGGCGAGGGCTCACGCATGGTGGTTACCGGCGATCCGACGCAGATCGACCTGCCGGCGGGTGCGCCCTCCGGCCTCGCCGATGCGGTGAGCAAGCTGCACGGCATCGCCGAGGTCGCCACCGTGCGCTTCGACCGCTCCGACGTCGTGCGCCACCCGCTGGTCACGAAGATCGTCGAAGCCTACGAGAACGAGACCCCGGCCCGGCCGCCGGTGGTCCAGCCCTGAACCCGAACAAGAGGAGATCGATGGCGCCTCGCCCGCGCCGACGCAACCACAATGGACAGTGACAGTAGCCCATCTATCGAGGTGGCGGTCGTCGGCAGTGCCTGGCGCACGGCCGTCACCGATCCCGAGGCCTTCGTCCGCGATGTCGCCATGGCGGCCCTGCGCACCAATCCCGCCCGGTTCGATGCCTGTCTGGAGGTCGGGCTGGAACTCGGCATCAGGCTCACCGACGACGCCGAGGTGCAGGCCCTGAACCGCGACTATCGCGGCCAGGACCGACCCACCAACGTGCTCTCCTTTCCGGGCGACGATCCCGGGTCACCGCGCGCCCCGGGCCAGCCGCTGCTGCTCGGCGACATCGTCGTGGCGTTCGAGACGACGGCCGGCGAGGCGGCCGAGGCCGGGCGCAGCGCCGAGGCGCACCTCGCGCATTTGATCGTCCACGGTGTCCTCCACCTGCTCGGCCACGACCACCAGGGCGAGACCGAGGCGGTCGCGATGGAAGCCCTCGAGACCCGGATCATGGCCGGGCTCGGCTACACCGATCCCTACGCCGACGGCCCGCCGCTCGGCTTCTCCCCCATCGAGACTGCCCCGGCACCGGCCGTGGCGGGGGCCGGCCGATGAGACAGCTCGCCCGCACCCCTGCTGCCAGCCCCTCGATGCTCGAGGGCCTGCTGCGCCGCTTGCGCGAGCTGGCCTCGGGCGAGAGCAGCAATGGCGGCTTGCGCGAGACCTTGGAAGACCTGCTGGAAGAGCCCGATACCGGCACCGGGCCCGAGCAGTTCACCACCGAGGAGCGCGAGCTCCTGCTCAATGCGCTCAGCTTCGGCGAGCTTCGCGTCGAGGACGTCATGGTGCCCCGGGCCGATATCCGGGCGATCGAGATCGGCGCCTCGCTGAGCGACATCGTGACCGCCATGCGCGCCGCCGGCCATTCGCGCCTCCTGGTCTATCGGGAAACCCTCGATGACGTGGCCGGGCTCGTCCACATCAAGGATCTGCTGCCCTTCTGGGGTGACGGCGAGCGCTTTGTCCTCGCCGACGTGATGCGTCCGGTGCCGGTCGTGCCGCCCTCGATGCGGGTGCTCGATCTGCTCTTGGAGCTGAGGCGCAGCCAGACCCACATGGTCGCCGTCGTCGACGAGTTCGGCGGCACCGACGGGCTGGTCACCGTCGAGGATCTGGTGGTCGAGCTCCTGGGCGAGATCCACGACGAGCACACGGCAGAAGAGCCGGCCCAGCTCGTCCACCGCAGCGACGGCGGCTTCGAGGCCGATGCCCGGCTGGAGCTCGACGAGCTCGAGCAGGCCCTCGGCTGCGAGCTTTTGGCCGCGGACGAGCGCGACGAGGTCGACACGCTGGGCGGGCTGATCGTCACCATGGCCGACCGCATCCCGGCAGCCGGCGAGGAGGTCCACCACCCGGCGGGCTTCGTCTTCCATGTCCTGGATGCCGACCCCAGACGGATCAAGCGGGTCTGGATCAAGCCCGGGCCACGCGACCGGGAGGCCCGAGAGACGCTGCCGAGACCGGTCGAGGATAGCACGGATTGAGCAGTGCCGCGGCAACGGCCCCGACCGCGCACCGCCGCTGGTACGCGCGTCGGCTCTGGCTGCTGCCGCCGGCAGGCGCCCTTCTGGCACTCGCCCTGCCGCCCTTGGGCGTCCTGCCGGCCCTTCTCGTGCTGGCCGTGCTGTTCCTGGCCTTGCTCCGGGCGGCCGGCTATTGGCGCGGCTTCGGTGCTGCCTGGCTGTTCGCCGTGGGCTTTCACCTGGCCGGGCTCTACTGGGTCGGGATCGCGTTCTTCGCCGATGCCGAACGGTTCGGGGCACTGGCCGTGCCGGGTGTCCTCGCCCTCGCCGCCATCCTCGCGGTCCTGACGGCCACACCATTGGCGCTGGTCGCCGCACGACGCTGGCAGAGCCCGATCGCCGCATCGCTGATCTTCGCGGCACTCTGGTGTGCGGGCGAGCTCGCCCGCGGCAGCTGGGGCGTGCAGTTCCCCTGGAACCCGCTGTCGCTGAGCCTTACCACCCACGACCTGCCGCTGCAGCTCGTGGCCCTCGTCGGCACCATGGGGGCCAGCTTCATCCTCGCCTGGCTCGCTGCCCTCGCCGGTGTAATCTGGCAGGAAGCGGGTCGGACCCGCCACCTCGCCCTGGGCCTCGCTGCCCTTGTCGTCCTCGGCGTTGCCGGCTTCGGCGGCTGGCGGCTCACCGCCGACCTGCCGCTCGCCGCTGCCGCCACCCAGCCCGTGGTGCGCATCGTCCAGGGCAACATCGCCCAGCACCACAAATGGGAGCCGGAGCTCCGCCAGCGCTGGTTCGAGCGACATCTGCGGCTCTCGCAGACGCCGGACCCGACCGCCCCTCTCGGCCTCGTGCCGGACGTCATCGTCTGGCCGGAAAGCTCGGTGCCCTATTCACTCCACGACCAGGCGCCGCTGCGCGAGCTCGTCGGCAGCGTCGTCCGCCCCGGTGGCCACGTCGTCCTCGGCTCCGATTTCATCGATGCCGAAAGCGAGCCGCCGGTCCTGCACAACAGCGTCTACACGGTGGCCGCGACCGGCGACATTCTCGCCCGCTACGACAAGGTCGAGCTCGTGCCATTCGGCGAGTTCCTGCCGTTGCGTGGCGTGTTCGGCAGGCTCGGCCTCGAGGCCCTGGCGGTCGGCAGCGTCGACTTCTCCGCGGGCCCGGGCCGTGCCACCATCGCCGTCGACGGGCTGTTGCCGTTCAGCCCGCTCGTCTGCTACGAGGCCGCCTTCGCCGGCAGCGCCACCGACGGCAGCGGTCGGGCACGCTGGCTGGTCAACGTCACCAACGACGCTTGGTTCGGCATCTCCAGCGGGCCGCATCAGCATGCCGGCATGGCCCGGATGCGCAGCGTCGAGACCGGCCTGCCGCTGGTGCGGGCCGCCAATACCGGCATCTCGCTCGTCACCGACGCCAAGGGCCGGAGCGTTGCCAGCCTGCCGCTCGGGGCCATGGGCACGATCGACGCCACCCTGCCGCCGGCGCTGGCCACCCCGCCCTTGGCCTCACGCGTGCCATGGAGCGCTGCAGTGCTGATGGGTCTCGGACTCGTCGTCGCTGCCGCGAGCGAGGCGGCGGCGCGCCGGCGGTCGACCGCAAGTCGATGAAATTCCTCGAAAATTGGTGCCGGCATCAGCTCGAGCAACTTCTAGCTTCGTGGCGGTTCATTTGTTCATTCAAGAGTTCCTTCGGCATCCGGCTACTCAAAGTTGCACGACCACACGTCGTACTCACGTACTTGCAGCGACTGTTGAATTTTTGGCCGAGCTGTTGGCGCACCGCTATACTGACAGCAGAAGTTCAAGGAACGATTGGCTATCGGGGGCGGGGCCAATGGATAAACTGCAGGTTCTCTTTATTGCCGGGGCGGGGCGCAGCGGGAGTACCATCCTGCACAATATTCTCGGCCAGGTGGAAGGCTACTGCGCCGTCGGCGAGATCCGCTACATCTGGGAACGCGGGCTGATCAAGAACCGGCTCTGTGGCTGTGGCGTGCCGTTGCACGAATGCCGGTTCTGGCAAGCGGTGATGGAGGAGGCGTTCGGCGGCATCGGGGCGGTCGAGGCGGAGGCGCTGTTCAAGGCGACCGAGAGCTTTCGCACCAGCCACCTGCCGCTGACCCTGTTGCCGGGGTGGGCCAGCTCCAGAATTGCCGCCCTGGCGGACCATCGCCGCACGCTCGAGCGCCTCTATCGAGCCATTCAGCGGGTTTCGGGCTGCGAGGTCATCGTCGACCTCTCGAAGAATCCGGCCTATGCCTATCTCCTGAGCTCCCTGCCGGCCCTCGATCTCTCGGTGGTGCATTGCCTCCGTGATCCGCGCGCCTCCGCCTATTCCTGGCTCAAGCCCGACATGCGCTTTCAGCCCGGCGACGACGATCCCGACCCGATCCAGCCGCGCCCGCCGCTCCGCAGCTCGCTCCATTGGCTGTCCTGGAACGTGGCGGCGGACCTCTTCGTCAAGCCGCGCGTGTCGCGCTATATGACACTCACCTATGAGAGCTTCACCGCCGAGCCGCAGGCGACGGTCGCGCGGATCGTCGCGATGGCGGGTGGCGAGCCCGCTGCCCTGCCCTTCGCCGATGAGCGAACGGCGATGCTCGAACGGCCGAGCCATTCGGTCTTCGGCAATCCCGCGCGCTTTCGCCGGGGCAGCGTGCCGATCAAGCTGGACGATGCCTGGCGCCAGCAGCTGGACCCCTGGGCCAAGACGCGGGTGACCGCCTACACCGCACCGGCGCTCCTGCCCTACGGGTATCCGCTCTGGCCCCGAAAGTCATTGGGCGGGTAGGCGCCGCGCCCGACGCCTTTGCCATGGGGCTCGCCGTGGCTATAAGGGCAGACAGTCGAACGATTGGCGCGGCCGGGCTCTCGGGCGTGGATCTCGCCCTGCGATGCCTCTGGTTGGCCATGGTCGGAGCGATCGGGGATCAAGCGTCGAACGGTGCGAACTCGGCCCGCGGGCGACCGCCTCACTGGAGTGATCTCCGCCACATCCGCACTTGAAGCGCTACAGCCTCGGCGCCTAAAGACACGTATCAAAACACCATCGGAGAAGACGGCTCATGGTCGCCAACGACTACCTGTTCACCAGCGAATCCGTCTCGGAAGGCCATCCGGACAAGGTTTGCGATCGCATCTCGGACGAGGTGGTGGACGCCTATCTGGCGGCCGAACCCGAGGCCCGGGTCGCCTGCGAAACGCTGACCACCACCAACCGCATCGTGATCGCGGGCGAGGTGCGTGGCCCCAGTGGCATCACCCAAGACCACGTCCGCTGCATCGCCCGCGAGGCGGTGCGCGCCATCGGCTACGAGCAGGCGGGCTTCCACTGGCGCGACGCGCATATCGACGTCTGGCTGCACGAGCAGTCATCCGATATCGCCATGGGGGTCGATGCGGCCGAGAACAAGGACGAGGGTGCCGGCGACCAGGGCATCATGTTCGGCTTCGCCTGCGACGAGACTCCGGTGTTGATGCCCGCCCCCATCACCTACGCGCACCAGATCCTGCAGCTGATGGCCGAGGCCCGCCATGCCGGGCAGATGCCGGAGCTCGGGCCGGATTCCAAGAGCCAGGTGACGCTGCGCTACGCCGGCGGCAAGCCCGTGGCCTGCACCTCGCTGGTCGTCTCGACCCAGCACAAGCAATCCGCCTCGACAGCCCAGGTGCGCGAGATCGTCCGCGGCGTCGTCCAGAAGGTGCTGCCCGAGGGCTGGATGCCGCCGGAACACGAATTCTACGTCAACCCGACGGGCCAGTTCATCATCGGCGGCCCCGACGGCGATGCCGGGCTCACCGGCCGCAAGATCATCGTCGACACCTATGGCGGTGCCGCCCCGCACGGCGGCGGCGCCTTCTCCGGCAAGGACCCGACCAAGGTCGACCGCTCGGCCGCCTATGCCGCCCGATATCTCGCCAAGAACGTGGTCGCCGCCGGCCTCGCCCAGCGCTGCCTGATCCAGCTCTCCTACGCCATCGGCGTCGCCAAGCCGCTCTCCATCTACGTCAACACCGACGGCACTGGCGAGGTCGACGAGGTCAGGCTCGCCGAGATCATGATGGACCTCGACCTGAGCCCGCGCGGCATCCGGCGCCGGCTGCAGCTCAACAAGCCGATCTACGCGCGCACCGCAGCCTACGGGCATTTCGGCCGCCAGCCCACCGACGATGGTGCCTTTTCCTGGGAGCGGACCGATCTCGCGGACGACCTCAAGCGCGCCTTCAACTGAGGCAGCGGGACGCGAGAGCGGCACCGGGGCCGAGCCGTCCGCGCGGCCCCGTCGTGTTCTCTACGGGCGCAAGAGCGGCCCGGGGCTCGGTCCCAAGGCGAGGGAACGCCTCGACAGGCTGCTGCCCGAGATCGGCCTCGCTTTGCCGGCAATCGGGGCACTCGACCCCGCCGGACCCTTCGACCGGCCCCAGGAGAAGGTCTGGCTCGAGATCGGCTTCGGCGGCGGCGAGCACCTGGCCTGGCAGGCGGCGGCCAATCCCGAGGTCGGGCTGATCGGCGTCGAGCCCTATCTCGACGGTGTCGCCCGCCTGCTGCGCCGGATCGAAAGCGAAAGGCTCGCCAACATCCGGCTCTTCGTCGACGACGCCCGCCTCCTGCTCGACCGGTTGCCGGAAGCATCTCTGAACCGGATCTTCGTGCTCTTCGCCGATCCCTGGCCCAAGAAACGGCACTGGAAGCGGCGGATCATCAATGCCCGGACCGTGGCCCGCTTCGCCGACCTGCTCGAGGACGCGGGCGAACTCCGGGTCGCCACCGACGATCCGGGCTATCGCCGCTGGCTCCTGGCGCATCTCCTGGCCGAGCCGCGGCTCGATTGGCAGGTGACGGGGCCACGCGACTGGCGGGAGCGGCCGGCCGACTGGCCGCCCACCCGCTACGAGGAAAAGGCGCTGGCCGCCGGCAGACGGCCGGTTTTCTTGCGCTTTCGCCGCCGTCCCCGCACCGAGACGCTTGCATCGGCGCAGGATTGACCCCATAACCTGATGAAATCTCGGCTGTTGCAGCAGAGTGGGTCTCGGCCCGCTCTTTTTTGTTTTGGTGCTGCGGCTCACGAGCGGGCGCGACACCACACCCGGCAGCCGACTGGACTTTGCACGACGACGGACGGGACGACGACATTTTTGGAGATGACAACGGACCAGGCGGGATCGAGACCCGACGACATCGCGGCACTTCTGGCGCCGACGCTGCACGATCTGGGCTTCGACCTCGTGCAGGTGAAGCTCACGGGCGGCGGCCAGCGGCGGACCCTGCAGGTGATGGCCGAGCCGCTCGACCCGGCGGCGGGCATGACCGTCGACGATTGCGCCCTGATCAGCCATGCGGTCTCGACGGTGCTCGACGTCGCCGATCCCATCGTCGGCGGCTACACGCTGGAGGTGTCGTCGCCCGGGATCGACCGGCCGCTGGTGCGGCCGACCGACTTCGTCCGTTTCGCCGGGCACGAGATCAAGGCCGAGCTCGATCAGCCGCACGAGGGCCGCAAGCGCCTCGCCGGCCGGCTCGAGGGGCTGGATGCGGACGAGAACGTGGTGATGCTGATCGACGGGGCCGAATGGCGCGTGCCGTTCGCCCGGATCAAGAAGGCCAAGCTGGTATTGACCGATGCGCTGATCGCGTCTGCCCTCAAGGGTGGTGCCGGCGCGCATGAGGTGAGGGAGTAGGCGGATGGAGCTCAGCACCGGTTTGGGGCGGGCGGAACTGTTGCGGGTCGCCGAGACCGTGGCCCAGGAAAAGGGGATCGATCCCACCGAGGTGATCGAGGCGCTCGAGCAGGCCGTGCAGACGGCGGCCCGCAAGAAATATGGCCTCGAGCACGAGATCATCGCCGAGATCGACAGGAAGACCGGCGAGATCAAGCTCTACCGCCAGCTCGAGGTGGCCGAGGAGGTCGAGGATTTCGCCAAGCAGATCAGCCTGGACGAGGCCCAGGGCCGCAATCCGGCAGCGCAGGAGGGTGACCTCATCCTCGACCCGCTGCCGCCGATCGACCTCGGCCGGATCGCGGCGCAGAGTGCCAAGCAGGTGATCGTCCAGAAGGTCCGGGATGCCGAGCGCGAGCGCCAGTACAACGAGTTCAAGGACCGGATCGGCGAGATCGTCATCGGCGAGGTCAAGCGGACCGAGCACGGCAACGTCCTGGTCGAGCTCGGCCGGGCCGAGGCGATCGTCCGCCGCGACGACCTGATCCCGCGCGAGAGCTTCAGGAACAAGGACCGCATCAGGGCCTATCTCTACGACGTCCGCCACGAGACCCGGGGACCGCAGATCTTCCTCTCGCGCACCCACCCGCACTTCATGGCCAAGCTGTTCGAGCAGGAAGTGCCGGAGATCTATGACGGCATCATCGAGATCAAGGCCGTGGCCCGCGATCCGGGCTCACGCGCCAAGATCGCCGTCATCTCCAAGGACAGCTCGATCGACCCGGTAGGGGCCTGCGTCGGCATGCGCGGCAGCCGTGTGCAGGCGGTGGTCCAGGAGCTGGCCGGCGAGAAGGTCGACATCATTCCCTGGTCCTCCGACCCCGCCACCTTCGTCGTCAACGCCCTGGCCCCGGCCGAGGTCAGCAAGGTCGTGCTCGACCCCGAAGGCCGGCGGATCGAGGTCATCGTGCCCGATCACATGCAGCACATCGCCATCGGCCGGCGTGGCCAGAACGTGCGGCTCGCCTCCCAGCTCACCGGCTGGGACATCGACATCATGTCCGAGGGCGAGGACAGCGAGCGGCGCAACCGCGAGTTCACCGAAGCGACCGAGCTCTTCATCGACACCTTGAACGTCGAGGAGGTCATCGCCCAGCTGCTCGCGACCGAAGGCTTCAGCACCGTCGAGGACGTGGCCTTCGCCGAGACCGACGAGCTCGCCGGCATCGAGGGCTTCGACGAGGAGATCGCCGAGGCCCTGAAGGAGCGCGCCCAGGCCTATCTCGACGAGCAGGAGCAGCTCCTGGCCCAGGAGATCGAGACCCTCGGCGTGGCCGAGGATCTGCGCGACTTCCCGCTGATCGACGTCAAGACCAAGGTCGCCCTCGCGCGAAGGGCGGTGAAGACCCTCGAGGACTTCGCCGATCTCGCCGGCGACGAGCTGGTCGAGCTGCTCCAGGGCGAGGTGCCGATCGACGAGGCCACGGCCGGCGACCTCATCCTCCAGGCCCGCCTCGTGCTCGGCTGGATCGAGGCGGAGCCGGAGGACGAGGGCGACGGCGAGGCTGCGCCGACGGACGAGGCCGAGACACGAGCGGAGACGACATCCTGATCGCCATGTCCCCGACGCTACCCACCATCGACGAGCGCACGGCGACGAGCGCGGCGCCACGGCAGCCGGAGCGGCGCGATCTTGCGAGCCGGCAGAGCGGCCATGGCCAGGACATGCTGCGCTTCGTCGTCGATCCCGAGCGCCGGCTCGTGCCGGATCTCGCCGGACGGTTGCCGGGTCGGGGCTTTTGGGTGAAGGCGGATCGAGCGAGCCTCGCCAAGGCGTTGCAGCGGCGGGTGTTCGACCGTCAGGCGGGCGGCACCGTCGCGGTGCCGGCGGACCTGCCGGCGCTCGTCGAGCGGCTCCTGGTCCAGCGCTGCCTCGATGCTATCGGCCTCGCCCGGCGGGCGGGCGAGCTCGTGGCCGGCTTCGACCAGGTGGCGGCGATCCTCGCCACCGGTGCTGCCGGGGTGCTGATCGAGGCGAGCGACGCGGCCGTCAACGGCCGGCAGAAGCTGCGCGCGAAGCAGGGTGCGGGGTCGGTGGTCGACCGCTTCACCCGCACCGAGTTGGGCCGTGCGCTCGGCCGCGATGCGGTCGTGCATGCCTGGATCAGAAACGGTAGATTGGCCACGCGCCTCGTGGCGGACGCAACGAAGCTCGCGGGCTTCCGGCAACCGCTGCCACAGAATGGCGAGGCTGGCGTGGACGAGCAGCAAGGGACGTGACGAGCCAGATGAGCGACGCCAAGGGGCAGGACCGAAACACGCGAATCGAGCTCGGCAAGAGTGGCGCCGGGGGCCGGCTCGAGGTCAAGAAGGCCGGTGACCAGGGCACGGTGCGGCAGAGCTTCAGCCACGGCCGGAGCAAGGCCGTGGCGGTCGAGGTCAAGCGCCGCCGCGGGCCCGCGGGACGGCCGGGTGCGGCACCGGCGTCCGCTGCCACGGAGACCCAGCTCAAGGCATCGCCAGCCGCAAGCCCGGCGGCACCCGCCGCACGGCCGAGCGAGCCCATGCGCCCGCCGCGCCCGGCCGCCCCCCAGCGCAGTGGCGGCGGCCGCGGGCCGATGACCCTGCCGACCCTGACCGAGGACGAGAAGCGCTCGCGGCTCAGAGCGCTTGCCGAATCGAAGAAGGTCGAGGAGGAAGCCCGCGCCCGGGCGCTCGAGAACGCCCGGCGTGCCGCCGACGAGGCGGCCCGGCGCCAGGCCGAGGAAGAAGCCGCGGCCAGGCGCAAGGCCGAGGAGGAGGCGCGCCGGCAGACCGAGGAGGATGCCAAGCGGCGGGCCGAGGAGCAGGCCGCCCGCCTCTCGGCCGAGGAGGAACGTCGTCGCCGCGCCCAGGAGGCGGCCGCCGCGGCGCCGCCGCCCGAGCCCGTCGGGCCGACGCCCGACGAGGTGGCGGCCCTCGAGGCCCGGACGCCGGAGGAGGGCAAGCGGCCGGCCAAGCCCGCCGGTCGCCAGCCGATCCTGGCCGACGAGGAGGAAGGCCGCGGCAAGCCCGGCAAGGGCGACCGACGCAGCACGCTCCGGCGCAACGATCGCGAAACCCGGCGCAACGACAAGCGGCTGATCCTCGCCACCGACGAGGAGGCCGAGGAGCTCGAGCGCACCCGCTCGCTCGCCGCCCTCAAGCGGCAGCGTGACCGCGAGCGGCGTCAGCAGTCGGCAGCCTCGACCGAGCCAACCATCCGCGAGGTCATCGTGCCAGAGAGCATCACCGTCCAGGACCTGGCCGCCCGCATGGCGGTGCGTGGTGCCGAGGTGGTCAAGGCCCTGATGCGCAGCGGCATCATGGTGACCATCAACCAGACGATCGACGCCGACACCGCCGAGTTGGTCCTGGCCGAGTTCGGCCAGGCGGCCAAGCGGGTGAGCGAGAGCGACGTCGAGCTCGGCCTCGAGGGCCAGGCGGACGATGCCGCCAACCTCCAGCCGCGCGCACCCGTGGTCACCGTCATGGGCCATGTCGACCATGGCAAGACCTCGCTTTTGGACGCACTGCGCAAGAGCGATGTCGTTTCCGGCGAGGCCGGCGGCATCACCCAGCATATCGGCGCCTACCAGGTCAATGTCGGCGCCGGCCTGCCGGTCACCTTCATCGACACGCCCGGCCACGCGGCCTTCACCGCGATGCGCGCCCGCGGTGCGTCGATCACCGACGTCGTGGTGCTGGTGGTCGCCGCCGACGATGGCGTCATGCCGCAGACCATCGAGGCGATCCAGCACGCCAAGGCCGCCAGGGTGCCGATGGTCGTCGCCATCAACAAGATGGACCACCCCGAGGCCAATGCCGAAAGGGTCAAGCAGGAGCTGTTGAGCCACGACGTCGTGGTCGAGGATTTCGGCGGCGACGTGCTGGCCGTGCCGGTCAGCGCCCTCAAGCGCACCGGCCTGGAGACGCTGATCGAGCAGCTGCAGCTGCAGGCCGAGCTCCTGGAGCTCAAGGCCAACCCGGAACGCGAGGCCAGGGGTGCGGTGATCGAGGCGAGGCTCGACCGCGGCCGCGGTGTCGTCGCCACCGTCCTCGTCCAAAACGGCACCCTGCACCAGGGCGACATCGTCGTGGCCGGGGCGTCCTGGGGCCGGGTCAGGGCGATGAGCAACGACAAGGGCGAGCAGGTCAAGGAGGCAGGGCCGGCCGTGCCGGTCGAGATCCAGGGCCTCGATTCGGTCCCCGATGCCGGCGACGAGATGGTCGCGGTCGACAATGAAAAGCGCGCCCGCGACATCGCCGACTACCGTGGCCGCAAGCGGCGCGAGCAGCAGCAGCTCAAGACCACCCCGGCCCGCGCCTCGCTCGAGGAGATGTTCTCGCAGCTCCAGGCGGGCGAGATCCAGCAGCTCCCGGTGGTGGTCAAGTCCGACGTGCACGGCTCCTTGGAAGCAATCCAGGCCGGCCTCGAGAAGCTCGGCAACGAGGAAGCCAGCGTGCGCGTCCTCTATGGCGGCGTGGGGGCGATCACCGAGAGCGACATCACCCTCGCCCAGGCCTCGAACGCGGTGATCATCGGCTTCAACGTCCGCGCCAACGCTCAGGCCCGCGAGATGGCCAAGCGCGAAGGCATCGAGATCCGCTACTACGCCATCATCTACCAGCTGCTCGACGAGATGAAGGCGCTGCTCGAGGGCATGCTGTCGCCCGAGGCCCGCGAGACCATCCTCGGCCATGCGGAGATCCGCGAGGTCTTCAGCGTCTCGAAGGTCGGCAAGATCGCCGGCTGCCGCGTGCTCGACGGCCTGATCAAGCGCGGTGCGAAGGCCCGCCTGCTGCGCGACGACGTGGTGGTCTACGACGGCCAGCTCGGCTCCCTAAAGCGCTTCAAGGATGATGTCCGCGAGGTGCGCGAAGGCTTCGAGTGCGGCATGTCGATCGAAGGCTACAACGACATCCGCCAGGGCGACGTCATCGAAGCCTACGAGGTCCAAGAGGTCGCGCGTACGCTTTAAAGGAATGCGGGGGAAATGATTTCCCCCGCGCCCCCTCGAAATTTCGGTGGGGCGCGGGGAGGATCATCCTCCCCGCATCCTTCCCCAGAAGGCCCGCTTGATGACCAGGCAGAAATCCGCCGCCGCACCGTCGCAGCGCCAGCTCCGGGTCGGCGAGCAGATGCGCCATCTGCTCGCCGGGCACCTGATGCGCGGTGATCTGCACAACCGCCACCTCGAGACCGTGAGCGTCACCGTCTCCGAGGTCCGGATGAGCCGCGACCTGCGCCACGCCCAGGTCTTCGTCGCCGAACTCGGCCACGACGCCCAGCCGGCGACCCTCGAGGCCCTCGGTCGCGTGGCGCCAATGCTGAGCGGCCGGCTGGCCCGCGAAATGAACCTCAAATACGCCCCCAAGCTGCGCTTCGAGCCGGACACCAGCTTCAGCTACGCTGCCAAGATCGACAGCCTCATCGCCGAAGGGCTGAAGCCGCACGAGGGGAAGGACGACGGATGAGCCGGCGGCGTCGCGGCAAACGGATCAATGGCTGGCTGATCATCGACAAGCCCGCCGGCATGACCTCGACCGCCGTCGTCAACCGGGTCAAGCGCGTGACCGATGCACAGAAGGCCGGCCACGGCGGCACCCTCGACCCGCTGGCGACGGGCGTCTTGCCGATCGCGCTCGGCGAGGCCACCAAGACCGTCATATACGTGATGGATGCGGCCAAGCGCTACCGCTTCACCATCCGCTGGGGTGCCTCGACCACCACCGACGACAGCGAAGGCGAGATCACGAACACCAGCGACCGGCGGCCGACCGACGCCGAGATCCAGGCCATCCTGCCCGCGTTTACCGGCACCATCATGCAGCGCCCGCCCGATTTCGCCGCGGTCAAGATCCAGGGCGAACGGGCCTACGACATCGCCAGGCGCGGCGATGTCGTCGACCTGCCCGAACGCGAGGTGCGCATCGACCAGCTCGTGCTGGTCGACCGGCCCGATCCCGACCACGCGATCCTGGACGCCACCTGCGGCAAGGGCGCCTATATCCGTGCGATCGCCCGTGACATGGGCGAGAAGCTCGGCTGTCTCGGGCACGTCACCGCACTCAGGCGCCTCGCGGTGGGACCATTTACCGCAGACGCCGCCCTGCCGCTCGACGCTCTTGTTGAAATTGTCGAACATGATACGTTAGCGCAAGTATTGGTATCGGTCTCGACGGCGCTGGCCGACATCCCGGCGCTCGCCGTGACCGAGCCGCAAGCAGCGCGGCTCCGCTCTGGTCACCCCATCCGCATTTCACCGCGCCTCGTCATCGGCGAGACGGTCGAAGGTGGGACCATCAAGGTGCTGAACGACGGCGACCTGGTCGCCCTCGGGCGTCTCCAGGATGGTGAGCTCGCCCCGCTGCGCGTCTTCACCGCCTGAACGGCACTTCCGTAACCATCCGGCGCCGCCACCGAAAAGGACCAGACGATGTCGATCACGCAGGAGCGCAAGCAGGCGCTCATCAAGGACTATGCCACCCACGAGGGTGACACCGGCTCGCCGGAGGTGCAGTGCGCCATTCTGAGCGAGCGCATCGGCAACCTCACCGAGCACCTGAAGGCCCACCAGAAGGACTTCGCGTCCAGGCGGGGCCTCTTGATGATGGTCGGCCAGCGCCGCCGCCTTCTCGACTACCTCAATCGTAACGACGGTCCGCGTTATCGGACCCTCATCGAGCGGCTCGGCCTCAGGCGTTGACGCCGAGCCCGGGCGCCCCCTCCCGGCGATTCGCCGCGTCGCGTACGGCGCCCTGCCGGTCCGCTCTGGTGGCGGACCGGTCGCCTGCCGTTGCAGGCCACAGAAAGGTGAAGTGAATGTTCAAGACGACGATCAAAGAGACAGAGTGGCTCGGCCGCACTTTGCGCCTGGAAACCGGCCGCATCGCCCGCCAGGCCGATGGTGCGGTCATGGTGCAGATGGGCGAGACCGTGGTGCTCGCCACCGCCGTCGGCGCCAAGTCGGTGCGGCCCGGGCAGGACTTTTTCCCGCTCACCGTGAACTACCAGGAAAAGACGTTCGCCGCCGGCCGGATCCCGGGCGGTTTCTTCAAGCGCGAAGGCCGACCGACCGAGAAGGAGACGCTGACCTCGCGCCTCATCGACCGGCCGATCCGCCCGCTCTTCCCCTCCAGCTTCAAGAACGAGACCCAGGTCATCATCACCGTGCTCGCCCATGACGGCGAGAACGACCCCGACATGCTCGCCATGATCGGCACGAGTGCGGCGCTGACCATCTCGGGCCTGCCGTTCCTGGGGCCCATCGGCGCAGCCCGTGTCGGCCACATCAACGGCCAGTTCGTCGTCAACCCGACGCTCGAGCAGATGAAGGACTCGGCCCTCGATCTGGTCGTCGCCGGCACCCGCGACGCCGTCATGATGGTCGAATCCGAGGCCAAGGAGCTGCCCGAGCAGACCATGCTCGATGCGGTAATGCACGGCCACCGCGCCTACCAGCCGGTGATCGACCTGATCATCGAGCTCGCCATGTCCTGTGCGAAAGAGCCCTGGCAGCTGCCCGAGAGCGACGACGAGGCCCTCTATGCCAGGCTGAAGAGCGAGTACGAAGTGGCGCTGCGCGACGCCTATCGCGAACCCGTCAAGCAGAGCCGGGTCGAGAAGGTCGTTGCCGTCAAGCAAACGGCGCTCGAGGCGCGGCTCGAGAATCCGGACGACTCGACCGCCAAGCAGAAGCTCGGCGAGCTGTTCAAGCGGCTCGAGAGCGACATCGTCAGGAACGACATCCTGGAGACGCACCAGCGCATCGACGGCCGCGACCTCGTGACCGTCCGCCCGATCGTCGCCGAGGTCGGCGTGCTGCCGCGGGTGCACGGCTCGGCCCTGTTCACCCGCGGCGAAACCCAGGCCCTGGTCGTCGCCACGCTCGGCACCGGCCAGGACGAGCAGATGATCGAAGGGCTCGGCGGCGACACCCGCCAGCACTTCATGCTGCACTACAACTTCCCGCCCTACTCGGTGGGCGAGGCGGGCCGCGTCGGGACACCCGGCAGGCGCGAGGTCGGCCACGGCAAGCTCGCCTGGCGGGCGACACATCCCCTCTTGCCATCCAAGGAAACTTTTCCCTATACGATCCGTGTCGTCTCCGAAGTGACGGAATCGAACGGGTCGAGCTCGATGGCCACGGTCTGCGGCACCTCCCTGGCGCTGATGGATGCGGGCGTGCCGCTCCCGCGGCCGATCGCCGGCATCGCCATGGGCCTGATCAAGGAGGGCGACCGCTTCGCCGTGCTCTCCGACATTCTCGGCGACGAGGACCATCTCGGCGACATGGACTTCAAGGTGGCCGGCACCGAAGCCGGTGTCACCTCCCTGCAGATGGACATCAAGATCGCCGGGATCACCGAGGAGATCATGCAGATCGCCCTCGACCAGGCGCGCAAAGGGCGGATCCACATCCTCGGCGAGATGGCCGGCTGCATGGGCATGCCGCGCCCGGAATTGCGCGATTCGGTGCCGCGGATCACCACGCTGAACATCCCGACCGACAAGATCGGGGCGGTGATCGGCCCGGGCGGCAAGATGATCCGCGAGATCTGCGAGCAGACCGGGGCGAAGATCGACATCAACGACGAGGGCCTGGTCAAGGTGGCCTCCAGCGACGCCATGGCGTCGCAGCGCGCCGTCGACTGGATCAGAGGCCTGACCGCCAGCCCGGAGATCGGCCACGTCTATACCGGCAAGGTGATCAAGATCGTCGATTTCGGCGCCTTCATCTCGTTCCTGGGATCCAAGGACGGGCTCTGCCACATCTCGGAACTCAAGAACGAGCGGGTCGCCAAGGTCACCGACGTCGTCAACGAGGGTGACAGCGTCAAGGTCCAGGTGCTGGCCGTCGACGACCGGGGCAAGATCAAGCTCTCGATGCGCTCGGTCGACCAGGAAACCGGCGACATCATCGAGGTCGAGCGCAAGCCGCGTGAGGAGCGGGGCGAGCGAGGAGAGCGGGGGGACCGCGAGGGTCGCCGCGACCGGCCGCGGCGCGAACGGGTCGACTGAGCGCCACCCGCGTCGCAAGAGGAAGGGAAGCGAGCATGAGCATCGTCAGTCCGCTCGTGGTCGGCGGACACGACGTCTGGCCGTTGATCGAGGGCGGCAAGGGGGTGGCGGTCAGCAACGGCCGCAGCGCCGGCGCCTGGGCGGCTGCCGGTGGGGTCGGCACCATCTCCGGGGTCAATGCCGACGTGCTCGACGACAACGGCGACTACGTGCCGCTCGTCTTCAATGGCCGGGACCGGCAGGAACGGCACGAGGAGCTGATCGACTACTCGACCAGGGGTGCCGTCTGCCAGGCCCGCCTCGCGCACGAAACGCGGGGCGGCGAAGGCCGCATCCACATGAACGTGCTCTGGGAGATGGGCGGCTGCGAGCGCGTGCTCACCGGTGTCCTCGAGCAGGCCAAGGGCATGATCCATGGCGTCACCTGCGGTGCCGGCATGCCCTACCGCCTGGGTGAGATCTGCGCCTCTTATGGGGTGCACTACTACCCGATCATCTCCTCGGCCCGCGCCTTCAACGCCCTTTGGAAACGCGCCTACAGCAAGGTCTCGGAGTGGCTTGGTGCGGTCGTCTACGAGGACCCCTGGCGCGCCGGCGGCCATAACGGCCTCTCCAACAGCGAGGACCCGCGCGTCCCGGAGGACCCCTACCCGCGGGTCCTCGAGCTCAGGAACCTGATGCGCAAGATGGGCCTCGGCCATGTGCCGATCATCATGGCGGGCGGCGTCTGGCACCTGAAGGACTGGAAGGACTGGATCGGCAACAAGGAGCTCGGCCCCATCGCCTTTCAGTTCGGCACCCGGCCGCTACTCACCGAGGAGAGCCCGATCCCCGAGGGCTGGAAGAAGCAGCTGACGGACATCGACAAGAACGACGTGCTGCTGCACCGCTTCAGCCCGACCGGCTTCTACTCCTCGGCGGTCAAGAACCGCTTCCTGCACGAGCTCGTCGAGCGCTCCGAGCGCCAGGTCGAGATCAGCGACGAGGCCGAACCCGGCCGCGGCAGCTTCTTCGCCTATGGCCGCGGCGGCCGCGGGGTCTGGGTCAGCGAGCAGGACCTCGCCCGCATCCAGGGCTGGATCGCCGAGGGCTACAGGCAGCCGATGCGCACGCCGGAGCAGACCCTGATCTTCGTCACGCCCGAAGCGGCGCGGCAGATCCGCCGCGACCAGGCCGACTGCATGGGCTGCCTCAGCCACTGCGCGTTCTCGAACTGGAAGGACCGCGGCGACTACACGACCGGCAGGCCCGTCGACCCGCGCTCGTTCTGCATCCAAAAGACCCTGCAGAACATCGCCCACGGCCGCGGCGACCACGAGGACGAGCTGATGTTCGCCGGCCACAACGCCTACAAATTCAAGGAAGACCCGTTCTACGCCAACGGCTTCATCCCCACCGTCCGGCAACTCGTGCAGCGTATCCTCACCGGCCACTAGCCACCCACGCTTGACGCGTTCGGGATAACGGACCATCTAGGTACTGTATATGGGTATGAACGCGCGAGTCTCGGACAGGACATGATGCGACGCTATGCGGAAGCGATGCGGCAGCTGAAAGGGGCTGGCCTGAGGCCGACCCGCCAGCGGCTGTCCATCCTGAGCATGCTGCTCGACACCGCGCCGCGCCACGTCACCGCCGAGGAGCTGTTCCAGGAGGTCCGCCAGGCCGGCATCCCGGTCTCGCTGGCGACCATCTACAACACGCTCAACCAGTTCACCCAGGCCGGGTTGATGGGCGAGGTCGTGGTCGGCTCCGGCCAGTCCTATTTCGACACCGACCCCAGCTCGCACTGCCACTATTTCGACAAGTCGACCGGCGAGATCTACGACATCCCGAGCCACGTCGTGACCATCACCCATCTCCCCGAGCCGCCGCCGGGCAAGGAGATCGAGCGGATCGACGTCGTCGTGCGTATCAAGAACATCAAGAACGGCAAGCGCACCACCAAGCTCGACTGAGCGAGCCGAGCCTGGCTGACGCTTCTGTGAAGCCGGGGCAGGTGTAAAGCCTGCCCCGGTTTTGCTATCTCCGCTGCGAGCCTCGTTCCTCGGAGACCCTCGATGCGCCGGTTCTCGATCGTTGCCGTCATCGCTGCCTGCCTCGTCGCCACCAGCCAAGCTGTCGCCTTCGAAACCGTGCGCGAGGCGGCCAAAGGCCAGACCGTCTATTTCAACGCCTGGGGCGGCTCGACCCAGATCAACGACTACATCGCCTGGGTCGGTGACGAGGTCCAAGACCACTTCGGCATCGAGCTGGTTCACGTCAAGCTCACCGACACCAGCGAAGCCGTCGCCCGCGTGCTCGCCGAAAAAGCCGCGGGCCAGACCAAGGGCGGCTCGGTCGACCTCGTCTGGATCAACGGCGAGAACTTCCTGGCGATGAAGGAGAACGACCTCCTCTATGGCCCCTTCGCCTTCGACCTGCCGAACTTCACCCTCGTCGACACAGCGGGCAAGCCGACGACGCTGATCGACTTCACCGAGCCCACCGAAGGCCTGGAAAGCCCCTGGGGCATGGCCCAGTTCGTCCTCATCCACGACAGCGCCGCCCTCCCCGAGCCGCCATCCAACCTCGACACGCTCGCCGCCTGGGCGGCCGAAAACCCCGGCCGCTTCACCTTCCCGAGCCCCCCCGACTTCATCGGCGCCACCTTCCTCAAGCACGTCCTCCATGCTGCCGTTGACGACCCCGCGATCCTCACTGCAGCGCCTGATCCCGCCACCGCCACCTACCACCTCGCCCCCGTCTGGGCCTGGCTCGACGAGCTGCAGCCCGACCTCTGGCGCGGCGGCCGCGCCTTCCCGGCCAACGGACCGGCGCTCCACCAGCTCTTCGAGGACGGCGAGGTCGACCTCACCATGGCCTTCAACCCGGCCGAAGCCTCGAGCCTGGTCCTCGACGGCCGCTTTCCGGAAACCACCCGCAGCTACGCCCTCGCCGACGGCTCGATCGGCAACACCCACTTCGTTGCCATCCCCTTCAACAGCGACGCCACCGAGGCCGCCCGCGTCGTCGCCGACTTCCTGCTCTCGCCCGAGACCCAGGCCAGAAAGCAGGACCCGCAGCACTGGGGCGATTTCACCGTCCTCGACCTCGACGCCCTCGAGCCCGCCGACCGGGCACTCTTCGACGCCGTCGAGCTCCACCCCGCCACCCTCCCCCCGGACCAGCTCGGTGACACCCTGCTCGAGCCGCACGCCGCCTGGATGGACCTGATCGAAGCGGGTTGGCGCCAGCGCTACGGCTCGTGAGCCTCGCCGCCCGAGGCCTGCTCATCGGCCTCGTGCTCGTGCCGACACTGGCGGGCCTCCTCGGCGTCCTCGGCCCCGCCCTGGGCTACCTCCCGGCCCTCGGCTTCACCGAGCCGAGCCTGGCCCCCCTGACGCGCGTCCTGGCGATGCCGGGCCTCGGGCAAGCCGCCGCCATGAGCCTCGCCGTCGGCCTCGCCTCCACCACGCTCGCGCTTTTGCTCGCCATCGCGATTACCGCCGGCCTGCAGAGCCGCCCGATCAGCCGCTGGCTGGAGCGGCTGGCCGCCCCCCTGATCGCCGTCCCCCACCTCTCGATCGCCGTGGGCGCGGCCTTCCTCCTCGCCCCCTCGGGCTGGCTCGTCCGCCTGGTCGCAGCCCCCCTCGACATGCAGACCCCACCCGCCTTCACCTACGGCGCCGGCTACGACCTCCTGGTCCTGGGTGCCGTCCTGGTCTTGAAGGAGACCCCGTTCCTCGTCGCCGTCCTGGTCGCCGCCGCCAGGAACGTCGAGGACCGCCGCAGCCTCGCCCTCGCCCGGAGCCTCGGCTACAGCGACATGGAAGCCCGCCTCAAGCTCCTCGCCCCGGAATGGCTCGCCCGCGCGAAGCTCGCCGTCGCGGCCGTCCTCGTCTACGGCATCGGTAATCTGGAATTGGCCCTCGTCCTCGGCCCCACGGCGCCGCCCCTCCTACCCGTGCTGGTGTTCGACCTTCTCGGTGACCCCGACCTCACCAAACGGCTCGACGGCTCGGCCGCGGCCCTCCTGCTGACAGCACTGACCGGCCTCGGCTATGCCGCCTACCGCGTCGGTGCCGCCCTCGCCGGCCGCCTCTTCAGGGCTTGGCTCGCCACCGGCCCGACCCCGCGCCTCACGCGCTGGCTGGCCCGCACCGGCGACCTCGCCACCACCCTCCTCCTCGCCTTCCTGGCGCTGACCTTCGTCGTCCTGGTCCTCTGGTCCCTGGCCGGACCCTGGCGCTTCCCCGACCCCTTGCCCGCCATCCTGCACCTCGACCTCTGGCAACGCCGCGCCCCCGACCTCCTGGCGCATGCCGGCACCACGGCGCTCGTCGCCGTCACCACCGCCCTCACCGCACTCGCCGTCGTCCTCCTCTGGCTCGAGACCACCGGCCGCACCACCCTGCCCTTGTGGCTCTGGCTGCCGCTGGTCGTCCCGCAGATCGCCTTCCTCTTCGGTCTGCAGGTCCTGCTGCTGGTGATCGGCCTCGGCCCCGGCCTCGGGCCGGTCATCCTCGCCCACCTGCTCTTCGTCCTGCCCTACACCGCGCTGCTCGTCGCCGACAGCTGGGCCAACCAGGACCCCCGCTTTGCCGCGATGGCCAGAAGCCTCGGCCACGGCCCCTGGGCCACCTTCTGGAAGATCAAGCTGCCGCTGCTCAAAGCCCCCCTCGCCCTCGCCCTCGCCATCGGCACGAGCGTCAGCGTGGCCCTCTATCTCCCCACCCTCTTCGCCGGCGGCGGCCGGATCACCACGCTCGCCACCGAAGCCGTGACCCTGGCCCAGGGCGGCGACCGCCGCCTGGCGTCCGCCACCGGCCTCGTCCTGGCGCTGCTCCCGCTCCTCGCTCTGCTCGCCGCAAGACGCCTCGGAAAATGACCGGCCTCGCCCTCGAGAACGTCACCATCCGCGCTGGCGACACCGTACTCCTGGAGGCCTTCGACCTCGACGTCGCCTCCGGCGAGATCGTCACCCTCATGGGCCCGTCGGGCGCCGGCAAATCGAGCCTGCTGGCCTGGATCGCCGGCACCCTCCCGCCGGGCCTGGAGGGCCAGGGCCGGCTCACGCTCGACGGCCGGCGCCTCGACCAACTGCCGCCGGAAAAGCGCCGCATGGGCCCGCTCCTCCAGGACCCCCTGCTCTTCCCCCACATGACCGTGGCCGGTAACCTCGTCTTCGCCATCCCCCGCCACGTCAAAGGCCGGAAAGAACGCAACGCCAGAGCCGAAGCGGCGCTCGCCGAGGTCGGCCTCGAGGGCCTCGGCGAGCGCGACCCCCGCACCCTCTCGGGCGGCCAGAAGAGCCGCGCCGCGCTCGCCCGCTGCCTCCTGGCCGAGCCCAAAGCCCTGCTGCTGGATGAGCCCTTCGTCAGCCTCGATTCCGACCTGCGCGCCGACATCCGCAGCTTCGTCCTGGATCGCGCCCGCGCCACGGGCCTGCCGGTTCTCCTCGTCACCCACGACCAGGGCGACGCCGAAGCCGCCGCCGGCCGCATCGTCGAGCCCTGGGCCCAACGCCGGAAAGCGGCACGATCGTGAAGACTGTCACACGCGCGTCACAGTTGCATGGTCGAAGGCTCCCAGCGCATGATCCCGCCACAGGGAGAAGGAGGATACCCATGCAGAAGAAGACCCTCGTCGCCGCGACCTTTGCCGCCGCACTGCTCGCCACCACGTCGCTCGCCCCGGCCGCGGCCGACGCCAAGACGCAAGTCCAGTTCTGGCACGCCATGGGCGGTGCCCAGGGCGAGCGGGTCGATCGCCTCGCCCGCGAGTTCAACGAAAGCCAGGACGAGTACGAGGTCATCGCGACCTTCAAGGGGTCCTATGCAGAGGCCATGACCGGCGCCATCGCGGCCTTCCGCGCCCAGGAGCAGCCGCACATCGTCCAGGTCTTCGAGGTCGGCACCGCCACCATGATGGGCGCTACCGGTGCGATCTACCCCGTCTACCAGCTGATGGCCGACGCGGGCGAGCCCTTCGACCCCGAGGCCTTCCTGCCGGCCGTCACCGGCTACTACACCACGGCCGACGGCCGAATGCTGTCGATGCCGCTCAACAGCTCCACACCCGTCCTCTGGTACAACAAGGACGCCTTCGCGGCTGCCGGCCTCGACCCCGAGAGCCCGCCCGCCACCTGGCCCGAGTTCGAGGCGGCGGCAGCGGCCCTGCAGGCCGCCGGCTACCCGTGCGGCCTCACGACCGCCTGGGAGAGCTGGGTCCACATCGAGAACCTCTCGGCGCTGCACAACCAGCCGCTCGGCACGCTCGCCAACGGCTTCGAGGGCCTCGGCACCGAGCTCGTCTTCAACCAGACGGCCGCGGTCGACCACATCGCCAAGATGGGCGAATGGCAGACGACCAAGATCTTCGACTATGGCGGCCGCACCAACCAGGCGATGCCCAAGTTCTACAACCAGGAATGCGCCATGGTCACCGAAAGCTCGGCGGGCTATGCCGGCATGGTCGCCAACGTCACCGACTTCGAGTTCGGCATCGGCATGCTGCCCTACTGGCCCGACGTCGAGGGTGCCCCGCAGAACTCGATCATCGGCGGCGCCTCGCTCTGGGTGCTGCAGGGCCACGAGGCCGAGGAGTATCAGGGGGTGGCGAAGTTCTTCACCTACCTGTCCTCGCCCGAGGTCCAGGCCTGGTACCACCAGGAAACCGGCTACCTGCCGATCACCCAGGCAGCCTACGAGCTGACCACGGAGCAGGGCTTCTACGAGAAGTTCCCGGGCACCGACATCTCGGTCCGCCAGATCACGCTGAACCCGCCGACCGAGAACAGCCGCGGCCTGCGCTTCGGCAATTTCGTGCAGATCCGCGACATCATCGCCGAGGAGCTGGAGCGCGTCTGGGCCGGCCAGGCGACAGCACAGGAAGCCCTCGACGAGGCCGTCCGCCGCGGCAACGAGCTGATCCGCCAGTTCGAGGCGCAGCAGGGCTGACGGCTTGACCATGGCGTGGGGGTGCCCCGGCACCCCCATCCCGGCCAAGAGCTGAGTCATGGAGAAGCGGGTCGTCTTCCGGCACCGCTGGCTGCCCTACCTCCTGCTCGCCCCGCAGCTGGCCATCACGCTGGTCTTCTTCATCTGGCCGGCGAGCCAGGCGCTCTGGCAGTCGATGCTGATCCAGGACGCGTTCGGCCTCTCCGTCCGCTTCGTCTGGTTCGACAACTTCACCCACCTCTTCGACAGCCGCGAATACCTGAGCTCGATACGCGTCACCGCGACCTTCAGCGTCGGCGTGACACTGCTCGGCCTCGTCGTGGCATTGCTGCTCGCCGCCGTCGCCGACCACGTCATCAAGGGGGCGCTCGCCTACAAGACCCTCCTGATCTGGCCCTACGCCGTCGCCCCGGCGATCGCGGGCGTCCTCTGGCTCTTTCTCTTCAACCCATCGGTCGGCATCGTCGCCTGGTGGCTCGGGGCCGTCGGGATCACCTGGAACCACCAGATCGACGGCAACCAGGCCATGCTGCTGGTCATCCTCGCCGCCGCCTGGAAACAGATCTCCTATAACTTCCTCTTCTTCCTCGCCGGCATGCAGGCGATCCCCAAATCCCTGATCGAGGCCGCCGCCATCGACTGCGCCGGCCCGGTCAAGCGCTTCTTCACCATCATCTTCCCGCTCTTGTCGCCCACCACGTTCTTCCTCCTGGTGGTCAATATCGTCTACGCCTTCTTCGATACCTTCGGCATCATCCACGCGGTCACCCGCGGCGGCCCCGCCCAGGCCACCAACATCATGGTCTACAAGGTCTACAGCGACGGCTTCATCGGCCTCAACCTGGGGAGTTCCGCCGCCCAATCCGTGATCCTCATGGCCATCGTCATCACCCTCACCGTCATCCAGTTCCGCTCCATCGAACGCCGGGTGCAGTACGGATGAAGGCAGTAGAAACAGATGCGGGGAGGATGGTCCTCCCCGCGCCCCACCGGTACTTCGCGGTGGCGGCTGTCCCAAGCACCGGCGCCAAGTACCGAGGGGGCGCGGGGGAAATCATTTCCCCCACATCCTTCACCCCATGATCGAAAACCGCCCCCTCTTCACCGCCTTCGTCCACGTCACGCTGATCCTCGGCGTGCTGATCGTGGCGCTGCCGATCTACGTCACCTTCGTCGCCTCCACCCAGTGGCCGCACGACGTGCTCAGGGCACCCATTCCGATGCTCCCGGGCGAACGCATGGTCGAGAACTATTCGGCCGTCCTCGGCACCGGCCTCGAGCGCGCCAGCTCCGGGCCCGTCGCACCCATGATGCTCAACTCCTTCATCATGGCCATGGGCATCGCCATCGGGAAGATCGCGATCTCGCTGCTCTCCGCCTTCGCCATCGTCTATTTCCGCTTTCCCGGCCGCATGCTCGCCTTCTGGACCATCTTCATCACCCTGATGCTGCCGGTCGAGGTCCGCATCCTGCCCACCTACGAGGTGATGGCCCAGCTCCAGCTGCTCAACACCTATACCGGCCTGATCCTGCCACTCATCGCCTCGGCCACCGCCACCTTCCTCTTCCGCCAGTTCTTCATGACCGTCCCGGACGAACTCGTGGAAGCCGCGAGAGTCGACGGTGCCGGACCGATGAAGTTTTTCTGGGACATCCTCCTGCCTCTCTCCCGCACCAATATCGCCGCGCTCTTCGTCATCCTCTTCATCTACGGCTGGAACCAATATCTCTGGCCACTTTTGATCACGACCGACGAGAGCATGTACACCATCGTCATGGCGATCCAGCGCATGGTGGTCGCCGCCGAAAACGAGCCGGAATGGCACTTCATCACCGCCGTCGCCATCCTCGCCCTGATCCCGCCCGTCCTCGTCGTCGTCTTCATGCAACGGCTCTTCGTCAAGGGCCTCGTTGATACCGAGAAATGATGAAGAAAGCGTAAAAGTATGCGGGGAGGATGATCCTCCCCGCGCCCCACCGAAATTTCGAGGGGGCGCGGGGGAAATCATTTCCCCCGCATTCCTTCCTTCAATAGGGCTCGAGCATGGCCGAAGTCACCGTCACCGACATCGTCAAGAACTTCGGCCGCGTCGAGGTCCTGAAGCAGGTCTCGGTCCGCATCAACGACGGCGAATTGCTCGTCATCCTCGGCCCCTCCGGCTGCGGCAAGTCCACCCTCCTGCGCATCATCGCCGGCCTCGAGACCGCGACCTCGGGCGACGTCCACATCGGCGACAGGCTGGTCAACGACCTCGAGCCCGCCGAGCGCGACATCGCCATGGTCTTTCAGAACTACGCCCTCTACCCGCACATGTCCGTGCGCCAGAACATGGCCTATGGCCTGAAGAACCTCGGCACAGCGAAAGCCGTCATCGAGAAGCGCGTGGCCGACGCCGCCAAGATCCTCGGCCTCTCGGAGCTCCTCGACCGAAAGCCCCGCCAGCTTTCCGGCGGCCAGCGCCAGCGCGTCGCCATGGGCCGGGCCATCGTCCGCGAGCCCAAGGCCTTTCTCTTCGACGAGCCACTGTCCAACCTCGACGCCAAGCTGCGCGTCCAGATGCGCCACGAAATCCGCCAGCTGCAGAAGCGGCTGAAGACGACGGGCATCTTCGTCACCCACGATCAGGTCGAAGCCATGACCCTGGGCGACCGCCTCATGGTCCTCAACGCCGGCGTCGTCGAGCAGATCGGCGCCCCCGTCGAGGTCTACAGCCGCCCAGCCTCGCTCTTCGTTGCCGAATTCATCGGCTCGCCCGCCATGAACCTCCTCGACGGCGAGATCGACGCCGCTGGCCGCACGGTCGCCTTCGGCGGCACCCACCTCCCCCTCGGCCACCCACTCGCGAACCACGCCGGCAGGCGCGTTCGGGTCGGGCTCCGCCCCGAGCACCTGGGCGAGGCGGTCAACGGCAACGGTGCCGACAGCCCGGGCGAGCTCGACGTCCAGATCGAGTGGATCGAGCTCCTCGGTGCGGACACGGTCGCCCACGGCAGGCTCGCGGACGGCCAGACCGTCACCGTCCGCCTCGCCGGCGACCACCCGGTGCAAGGCGGCGACCGCTTCACCCTCGTCCTCCAGCCGGCGAACCTCCACCTCTTCGACCCCGAGACCGGCAGCCGCATGGCACACAATGGATAGCGCGTTAACCGGGGATAGCGCGTTAACCGGGGACAGCGCGTTAACCGGGGACAGCGCGTTAACCGGATCTCAATCCTCCTCGCGCATCATGGCCGGCATCGCTGCTCAGCAACACGGAGGCCCTGGCGGTCGATGACGCAACGACCTCGTCCCTTTCAGCTGCCCAAGGGCATTGGCGACCTCGGACCGAACGGGCGGCTGATCGCCGCTTTGGTCCTCTACGTCCTGGCCAGCGTCGCCGTCTTCGGCGGGATCGCTGCCTGGGTCATCGAGCAGCGGCTGGAAACCCGCAACCTGCGCGAGGCCGGGCTCCTGCGCGAGGCCGAGCTCCTGCACGAGCTGGAGCGCCGCGAGCTCACCCGCCACGCGCTGGATTCCGCCCTGGTCGACCTTCGCCGCGACCTCGACGAGCGCGAGCGCCAGGCCGCCACCCTCGAGCGCGAATACGCTGCCCTCGACCGGGCCTTCGCACATGTCGATGCCGAGCGTGCCGCCCTCGAGGACGAGCGCAACCTCGCCCGCCAGCGGGCCCGGCTGCTCGACCAGGGGGCGCGGGAGACCGAACGCTGGCTGGAGACCGCCCAGCGCGAGCGGCTCGCCCTGGAGCGCGAGCGTGAAGCCCTCGAAACCCGCCTGATCGCCGTCGACGCGGCCCGCGAGCAGGCGGTCCGCCTCGAGCAGGGCCTGCGCTGGCGGCTGGAAACCGCTACCAACCGCTTGGCCGGGCTCGAGGCGGACCGCGACGCCACCGCCCGCTGGCTCGCCGCATGGATCGGCGACCGGCTCGGTGCCATCGAGACCGTCCTGCACCATACCGGCATCAAGCCCGAACGCCTGCTCACCCGAGGGGCCCCGGGCACCACCACCGACAGCGGCCTCGGCGGCCCGCTCCTGCCCCTCCTCCAGCCGGCAACGACGCAGTCCCCTTCCGGCCGCACGACACCGCTCGTCCAGGAGCTCGCCCACGATATCGGCAGGCTCGAGGCGGCCGAGCGGCTGCTCAGTGCGATTCCGCTCGCCGCCCCCTTCGACCACTACCACCAGACCAGCCGGTTCGGCCCCCGCCTCGACCCCATCACCCGCCGCCAGGCGCTGCACAACGGCCTCGACTTCGGCGCCCCCCCCAGCAGCGAGGTGATGGCCACCGCGCCCGGCCGCGTCACCCATGCCGGCCGCATGGGCAGCTACGGCATCATGGTCGAGATCGACCACGGCCACGGCATCACCACCCGCTACGCCCATCTCAGCCGCACCCTGGTCGAGCCCGGCGACCAGGTCAGCCTGCGCACAGCCATCGGCATCATCGGCAACACCGGCCGCAGCACCGGCCGCCACCTCCACTACGAAGTCCGCCTCGACGACACCCCCAAAGACCCCGCCCGCTTCATCAGCGCCGGAAGGCAGCTGATCAGGGCACTCGGCAGTTGAAGAAAAGCTGAAGAAATGTGGGGAGGCTAGCCTCCCCACGCCCCACCGTTCCTTTTGGTTGGTGCTCGCTCGAGGGGTGGGGCCAAGCGACACGCTTCATGAGCCGGCTCGTAAGCCCGAGCGGTCGGCAAAGACGGCATCGATGTCGCGATGGCCTTCGAGAATGGCGACGACCTCTAGCCGATCTCGACTGTAGCGGAAAACGATCACGTAGCCCTTGTGCGCGAAACTACGGATGTCCGGACGAAGCTCCGGACGGGCAACACCGAGACCTCCCGGCAAGTTCGCAAGCTTCACACACTGCTTGCGCAGCGCCGCCGCAGCGCCGGCCCGTCTCGATGCTCCTGCTTTCCCGAGCGAAATTGCGGCAGATGTGAACGACATCGCGCTCGGCTGCTGTCAGATGGACGAGCCGGTGCATTCAGGAGCCCTCACGTGCGAGCGCCTCGGTCTCGAGACTGGCAGCCGAAGAAGACTCCTGGGGTCTTTTTGCGCCCACACCGTCAGGGGGCTTACTCATTCCGGCGTTTTCAGACAACGTATTGAACTCCATCGAATCCAATCTTATTTAAAAGCCCCCTGGGATAGATCCTCGCCATTTCTCGCATCAAATGGAATGCGTTTTGGCACTTCTATCTGCTTTGTCTTGCCTTTTTCGCCGTGGCACGTTGGAGATTGAGGAAACAGACGATCGGCGGCGAATTCGATCTGAAGGGACCTTGGGAGTAATCGCCGCAGCTTACTTAGCCTCTCGACGACCTCAAGTCTTTCTTTGCGGTCGTGAGCTGGAATCGCGACAGAGGAATACAAGGCCGGCATTGGACCAGAGCCAAGCGGGCCGAGGGGGATGCCTCCCTTTTTAACCTCTTGGCCTCTCGACGACGTGCCGGTCAGGGCTTGAAGCTGCTACACCCGCACCACCCCAAAGGACCGGAGGGGCCCACGGGGAGGCGCTGCCTCCCCGTGCCTCTTCCCATAAGCAACGCTTATGCTGAATCATATGCCTTCCAACAATTGCCTGGATCATGCGTCGTCTGGCGACGCATTGGCGTTCGGGACGTGTCGTTTGATGCGCCATATCCCGAGAAATGAGTCGATATACGACACGTAACCCGGGAAATGAGTCGATCCATGCGCCATAAGCGTTGCTTATGGCGCAGAATCCGTCACTTCTCGTTACAATTCGGCGTGCTTGAACCCGAGAGCACGACGAACGAACCTGACGAAAGAGCGAGCGAACCCGAGGATGCACCGATCGAACCCGGGTTTTGCGAACGAACCCGAAGGGACAGGATGACGCAGGCGACTGCATATTTCGGCTGAAATGCAAGAGCTTGAGGAGCAGTTGCCAGTCCTCGGCCCGGCGCCTGCCCGGCCCGAGCCCGAAGGCTGGGCCCGGCATGCCGATCGATCCCGAGCGGGGGCTTGACGGCGACCACGTTCTCAGATAATATTCCTATAACCGGTGAAGCGGGCCGCTCTATGCAGGTTGCGTCCGAGACCCCATCTTCTGACGGCTGGACGGCGACGCTGGCTGCGTGGCGTGGCGTCGGATGGGACGTGGGGAGATCGAACGCTCGTGACGGCGCTTTTGGAGCTTTTGGCGCAGTCGCCCTTGGCGGGCCTGGCGCTTGCGGCCGGGCTGCTCGGGCTGACGGCGGGCTGGCTGATCGAGCGCACCCATTTCTGCACCATGGGGGCGATCAGTGACGCCTATCTCTTCGGCAGCTGGCGGCGGCTGCGCGCCTGGGCGCTGGCGATCGCGACCGCCCTGGTCCTGACCCAGCTGTTTGCTGCGATTGGGCTCGTGCCGCTCGACCGGACCGTCCATCTCGGCCCCAGGCTCGAGCCCCTGGCCCTCCTCGTCGGCGGGCTGCTCTTCGGCATCGGCATGGTCATGGCCGGCGGCTGTGCCAGCCGCAATCTGGTCCGGCTCGGTGGCGGCAGCCTGAAGGCGCTGGTCGTGGTCCTGGTCCTCGGCCTTGCCGCCTTCGCCACGCTGGACGGCATCCTCGCCCTGCCGGCCCAGGCACTGCGCGGGGCCGTCGTCTGGCACCTCGATCAGCCGACCCAGAGCCTGGGGGCGTTCCTCGCCCGCACAGGAATAGTCGGCAGCACCCCGGTCGATCTCGCCCTCGCCCTGGGCCTTGGGGCGGGCCTCCTCGCCTTTGCGCTCAAGGATCGGACCTTTCGCCGCAGCCCTGCCAACCTCGGTCTCGGTCTCGGCCTCGGCCTCACGGTGGCGCTCGGCTTTGTCGTGACCGGCTGGCTCTTCGCCGATCCCTTGGCACCGGCGGCCGTGGTCTCGCTGTCCTACGTCGCCCCGACCTCGCAGGCACTCTTCTGGACGATGACCGGCAACGGCCTCTGGCCCGGCTTTGGTGCGGCACTCGGCCTCGGCACGATCCTTGGTGCTGCCCTTTCGGCCGGGCTCGGCGGGCGCATGCGACTAGAGACGTTCAGCGCGCGGGACGATATGATACGGCATGTGACTGGCGGCGTGCTCATGGGCTTCGGCGGCATCCTGGCGCTCGGTTGCACGGTCGGCCAGGGGATGACCGGACTTGCCACCCTGGCGATCGGCTCGTTCATCGCCGTTGCCGGGATCGTCGCCGGGGCCGTGCTGGCGTTGCGCCGCCTCGAGCGCGGCAGCTGGCGGGCCGCTCTCGGCCTGGGTGCCGCAGCCGGGCTCGATCCGGCGAGCCGCACCTGAGGTCGGCTGAGCTGCGGGGGAGAAGCGAGATCGACACCGATCGGCGAGACGCGAGGCTGGCGGACCACGCCACGAGCCAAGGAGGGCGCCGCAGACGCTGGCGGCTCGCGGCCCTCGTGCTGCTCGCCGCCCTCGTCGGCCAGGCGTCGACGGCGCGTGCCAGCGGCTTCATCGCCGACCTCTCGCACCACCTGATCGCCATCACGACCGCGTTTACCGGCAGCAACGTGCTCTTGTTCGGCGCCCTCGACGAGGCCGGCGGTGACGTCGTCGTCGTCGTGCGCGGCCCCGAGACCACGGCAACGGTCAGGCGCAAGAGCCGGCTCGGCTTCGTCTGGTTGAACACCGACGAGCTCACCTTCGCCGGCGCGCCGGCCTTCTACGCCGTCGCTGCCAGCGGGCCGCTCGAGCGCATCATGGCCGAGGACGAGCGGGTGCGCTTTCGCATCGGCACGGCGAACCTGGCCCTGACCCCGCTCGACGGCGCCAACCGCACACCGGCCGAGCTCGCCTCGTTCCGCGAGGCCCTGGTCCGCAACAAGGCACGCGACGACCTCTACGCGGTCGAGGCGGCGCCGGTCCGCTTCCTCGGCGATCGCCTCTTTCGCACCACCTTGGGCTTTCCAGCCAATGTCCCGCCCGGCAACTACCAGGTCGAGGTGCTGCAACTGCGCGACGGCGTGGTGGTCGGGGCGCAGACCAGCGTGCTCGTCATCTCCAAGGTCGGGCTCGAGGCCGAGATCTTCGACACGGCGCGCCAGAATCCGGCACTCTATGGTCTGATCTCGGTCATCCTCGCCATCGGCGCCGGCTGGACCGCCGGTGTCGTCTTCAAGAAGCAGTAGCATGGTGCAGGGCATGAACGGCGACCCCTCGATCCAGCCGCGCGCTAGCGGCCCCGATGGCGGCCCCAGCGGCGACCCGGAAGCCGGCGCCGCGGCCGCGACCTCGCCCCAGCAGAGCCAGCGGGTCTTCCTCGTCGTCGTCGACGAAAGCGAGGAGATGCGCAGTGCGCTGCGCTTCGCCTGCCGGCGGGCCCAGCACACCCGCGGCCGGGTCGCCCTGCTCTACGTCGTCGAGCCGGTCGAGTTCCAGCACTGGATCGGGGTCGGCCGGGTCATGGAGGAGGAGGCCAGGCTCGAGGCCGAACGCAAGATGCAGACCCTGGCGGCCGAGGTCTTCGCCCAGACCGGCAGCATGCCCGCGGTCCATATCCGCGAAGGCCAGCGCGCCGAGCAACTGATCGAGCTCCTCGGCGAGGAACCCTCGATCTCGCTTCTGGTCCTCGCCACCGCCGAGGAGGGCAACGATCCGGGCCCGCTCGTTACCTACCTCATGAAGAACATCGGCCAGAACAAGTTCCGCATCCCGGTCACCCTGGTCCCGGGCCACCTCACCACGGACGAGATCGACGCCCTGAGCTGACGGCAGTGGGCCGTTGCCGGACGACCAGCGCCACCCCCAACGTCGCCACCGCCATGCCGATCATCGCCGTCAGGCCCAGGGTCTCGCCGAGCACCAGCCAGGCGACGAGCGCCGCACCCGGCGGCACCAGGAAGAAGAGCGAGGCCACCCGGCCGGCCTCGCCGCGCCTGAGCATGAGGTTCAAGAGCGCGATCGCCACGATCGAGTTGATCAGCACGAGATAGGCGAGCGCCCAGCCGAAGGCCGGACTCCAGGTGATGGCATTGGCCTCGAAGAGAAGGGCGACGCTGCCCGTCGCGAGGGCCGCTATGGCAAACTGCAGCGTGCCGCCCGTCCAGAGATCGAAGCGCGGGCAGAAGCGCTTCTGATAGAGCGTGCCGATGGTGATCGAGAAGAGCGCCACGACGGCAATGGCGATGCCGAAGGGCGTGCCGAGGCCGGCTGCGAGCTTCTCGCCCAGCACCAGGATGATCCCGAGAACCCCGAGGACGAGGCCCGCGATCTGCAGCGGCCGAACCCGCTCGCCGAGCAAGGGGGCCGCGATCACGGCCGTGACCACCGGTTGCATGCCGACGATCAACGCCAGCCCGCCGGCCGTCACCCCGGCATCGAAGGCGAGATAGGCGGCACTGAAATAGATCGCCTGCATGATCAGCCCGACCACCAGGATATGGCCGATCTCGCCCGGCCGGCGCGGCCAGGGAGCGCCCATCGCCAGGGCGATCGCCAGGAGCAGCACGGTGACGATGCAAAAGCGCAGTGCCAGAAAGGTGATCGGCTCGGCCCCCTCGAGCCCGAGCTTGGCGGCGACGAAGCCGGAGGACCAGAACAGCAGGAAAAGGCCCGGAGCCGCACGCTCGATCGGGCCCGGTGCCGCCGGCGAGGCGTCGCGTGCCTCAGAAATGGCGCCAGCCATGACCCTCGACCGTGACCGGCGCCCCCGACGCATCGACCACCTCGAGCCCGCAGCCAGCGTCGATCCGACCAATCGCGGACAGGCGCAAGCCGAGTTCGGCGGCGAGGTCCTCGATCGCGGCCGTGGCGGTCTCGGGTGCGGTGAACAGGAGCTCGTAGTCGTCGCCACCGCCGAGGGCGGCCTCCAGCCACCCAGGCAGGCCATGCGCCACGCTCGAGATCGGCAGCCGCTCGATCTCGATCCGGCCCTTCACCCCGGACTCCTCGAGGATATGGCCGAGATCGGCCAGCAGCCCATCCGAGACGTCGATCGCCGCATGCGCCAAACCTCGCAGTCGCTGGCCGAGGGCGAGGCGCGGCTCGGGCCGGCGATAGCGCTCGATCAGATAGAAGGCTTCGTCCTCGGTGACCGCCAGCCCCTTGATCACCCGAAGGCCCAGGGCCGCATCGCCCAGCGTGCCCGAGACCCAGATCACGTCACCCGGCCGCGCCGCCGAGCGCGTCAGCGCCCGACCCCGCTCGACCAGCCCCAAGATGGTGCAGGAGAGCAAGAGCGGGCCCGGGGTCGAGACGATGTCGCCACCGATGAGCGAGAGACCATATCGCAGCTGGTCCTGGGCGAGCCCCCGGGCGAAGCCCTCGAGCCAGGCATCCGCGAGCTCGCGCGGCCTGGCGATCACCGTGAGGTAGGCGAGCGGTGATGCCCCCATGGCGGCGAGATCGGAGAGATTGACCCTGAGCAGCTTCTGCGCCACCGCGTCCGCCGGATCGTCCTTGAAGAAATGCACGCCGGCGACGATCGCGTCCTTGGCGATCACCAGCGATTGCCCATCGGGCACATCGACGAGCGCGGCATCGTCGGTGAGGCCAAGGGCACCCGGGAACCCCTTCGCCAGGGACTTCAGCAGCTCGTCGATCAGCGCGAACTCGCCACGCATGCCGCTCAAAGGACGGCCTCGGGATCGGTCCGCAGCATCGGGGCGAGCCGGTCGAGCACGGCATTGACCAGCGACGGCTCGTCGCCGTCGAAGAAGAGATAGGCCAGCTCGACATACTCGTTGATCACCACCTTGACCGGCACGTCGGTCCGCTTGGCCAGCTCGAACGCGCCGGCGCGCAGCGTGGCGCGCAGCAGATAGCCGCAGCGCTGCAGCGTCCAGTCCGTCTTCAGGCAGCTCTCGATCGCGGGATCGAGCTGCTCGCGCGCCTGCCAGGCACCACCGGCGATGACCCCGAACCAGACCTCGTCCACCTTGGGCGACGGGGTCTCGAGCTCCAGGGGCTCGAAAATCTCGGCGAGCCGGTGCGCCTTGAACTCGGCGATCACCCGGTCGATCGCGAGCTCGCCGGCCTCGGCCTGATAGAGCGCCTGCACGGCCGCGAACCGGGCGGCCCGGCGCTTGTTCAGGGCTGGCTGGCGCTTCTTCTCGGCCATCGGCTCAGCGGCCCAGAAGCCGGCGGCGGAAGGCCACGAGGCCGAGCGCCGCGCGCGCCGCATGCCCGCCCTTGTCCTGGCGGGCCGGATCGGCGCGCTCCAGCGCCTGGGCCTCGTTCTCGACGGTCAGGATGCCGTTGCCGATGGCGAGCCCGAGGCCGGTGCCGAGATCCATGATGCCTCGGCAGCTGTCGCCGGCAACGAGTTCGTAATGCGTGGTCTCGCCACGAATGACACAGCCGAGTGCGACGAACCCCGCGATGCCGCCCCCGAGCTCGTGCGCGATCCGGATGGCGGGCGGAATCTCGAGCGCCCCCGGCACCACGAGATGCTCCAGCCGTGCTGCGGCCCGCTCGAGCATCGCCCGGGTCCCGTCGAGCAGGAGGTCGTTGATGGCCGCGTGATAGCGCGCCTCGACCACGAGGATGCGGGCTCCCGGCAGCAGCTGAACGTCGTCGATGTCGGCCGTGCCGGCCATCAGCGCTCGCCTTCCTTGTCGATCGGCCGCGTCTCGACGACCCGAAGATTATAGCCCTCGAGGCCGACGATGGTGCGACCGGTGTTGGAGAGCAATATCATGTCCTTGACGCCGAGATCACCCAGGATCTGCGCGCCGATGCCGTAGACGCGAAGATCCGCGGGCGGTGACGCTTGATGACCCAGCGCCACCTTGACCCGCTCGGAGATGCTGCGTGGCGACGGCTCACGCAGGATCACGACCACGCCGCGTCCCGCCTCGCCGATCATCCGCATCGCCTGGTGCAGCTGATCGCCCCGCCCGCTCTCACCCTCGCCGAGCAGGTCCTGCAGCATGTTGACCGCATGCACGCGGACCAGCACGGGCCCGGCCGTCGTCACGTCGCCCTTGACCAGCGCCACGTGCTCGATGCCGTCGAGGACGTTGGTATAGACCTGGAGGCGGAAATCGCCGCCGAAGCGGCTGGTGAAGGTGGTGGCGATGTCCCGCTCGACCAGCCGGTCGTGCTTGAGCCGATAGGCGATGAGATCGGCGATCTTCGCCACCTTCAGCCCGTGCAGCTGGGCGAAGGCCACGAGGTCCGGCAGCCGCGCCATGGTGCCGTCGTCGTTCATGATCTCGCAGATCACCCCGGCCGAGCGCAGCCCGGCGAGCCGCGCGATATCGACCGCGGCCTCGGTATGGCCGGTACGGACCAGCACGCCACCATCGCGCGCCATCAGCGGGAAGATGTGGCCGGGCGCCACCAGATCGTCGCGCTTGCTCTCCGGATCGATCGCGACCTGGATGGTCCGCGCGCGATCGGCGGCCGAGATGCCGGTGGTCACCCCTTCCCTCGCCTCGATGCTGACCGTGAACGCGGTCGAGATGCGGGGCTCGTTGCCCTGCGCCATGAGCGGCAAACCGAGCGCCGCGCAGCGCCCGCGGGTCAAGGCCAGGCAAATCAGGCCGCGGCCGTGCTTGGCCATGAAGTTGACGGCCTGGGCATCGCAGAACTCGGCCGGGATGACGAGATCGCCCTCGTTCTCGCGGTCCTCGTCGTCGACCAGGATGAACATCCGCCCGGCCCGCGCATCCTCGATCACGTCCTCGATGGGCGAGAGGAAGCGAGGGTCGAAGTCCTGTTCGGCCATCAGTGGCCTCCCTCGCGAAACGCCAGCTGACGGGCGACATAGCGGGCGAGCATATCGGCCTCGAGATTGACGGCATCGCCTGGCTTTCGGTGCTGCAACGTCGTCGCCTGCCAGGTGTGCGGGATGATCATCAAGGCCATCGTCGCCGGTGCCACCTCGTTGACCGTGAGCGAGATGCCATCGACGCTGAGCGAGCCCTTGACCGCCACCAGCGGGCGGAGCGCCTCCGGCAGCTCGATCTCGAGCCGCCAGCTCTCACCCACGGGCTCCAGGCCGGTGATCCGGCAGACGCCGTCGACATGGCCGAAGACCAGATGCCCGCCGAGCTCGTCGCCGAGCCGGAGCGACGCCTCGATATTCACCGCATCGCCGACACCCCAGCCCGCCATGGTCGTCCGCGCCAGCGTCTCGCTCGAGGCGTAGACGGCATGGCACCGGTCCCGCTTCTCAGTAACCGTGAGGCACACGCCCGAATGCGCCACCGAGGCGCCGAGTGCGAGCGTCTCGTGGTCGAGGCCACTCTCGATCCAGAAGGCACGGCCGCCCGCGCCGTCCTCGACGGCGGCGATCCGGCCGATATGGGTGATGATGCCAGTGAACATGAAACCCGATGTCAAAGCGGTGCGAAGACCGAGAGCCGATCGGCACCCAACAACCGCGTCGACAAGAGCTGCCACCGCGGTGCCTCGGCCAGTCGCTCGACCCCGAGGCTCTCCACCCCGGCGGCACCGTCGCCACCGATGAGACAGCCCGCAGCGAAAAGATAGAGACGATCGACCAGACCGGCACGGAGAAAGCTCGTGGCGAGCCCGGGTCCGCCCTCGACCAGGAGCCGTGTGATGCCCCGCTCGGCCAGCCGGGTCAAGACGGCCACGAGCGAGGTCTCGCCATCGGCGGCCGTGACATGCACGAGCGGCAGCTCGGCTGCGGTGGCAACCAGCCGGCTCGTCTCGGTCAGCCGCCCCCGCCGGTCCATCACGATCCGCACCGGCGAGCGGTCCTCGAGCCCCGGCAGCCGGCAGGAGAGCAGGGGATCATCCGCCAGGGCCGTGCCGGAGCCCACCATGATCGCATCGTGACTGGCGCGCAGCCGATGCCCGAAGGCACGGGCCGCCTCGCCCGTGACCCACTGGCTCTCACCCGTCCGGGTGGCAACCCGCCCGTCCAGGCTGACTGCCAGCTTGAGCCCGACCATCGGCCGCTGGTCCAAGATCCGCCGGTAGAGCCCCAGATTCTGCTCGAGCGCCTCGGCCTCCCGAACGCCGACCACCACCTCGAGCCCGGCCTCCCTGAGCCAGGCGATCCCCTTGCCGTCGACCCGCGGATCCGGGTCGAGGCAGCCGATCACCACGCGCCTGATCCCCGCCTCGATCAGCCCCTTGCAGCAGGGCGGCGTCTTGCCCCAGTTCGAGCAGGGCTCGAGGGTGACATAGGCCGTAGCCCCTGCGGCCGCAGCACCGGCCCGGGCCAGCGCCTCCGCCTCGGCATGCGGCCGCCCACCCGGTTGCGTCCAGCCGCGGCCGACGACCACGCCGTCCTTGACGATTACGCAGCCGACCGAGGGGTTGGGTGCGGTGCAGCCGAGGTTGCGCTCGCCCAATGCCAGGGCCAGCCCCATGAAACGGGCATCGGTCGGAGCGGTCGTTGCGGGCAAGACGATGGGCCTTCAGGGTTCCGGCTCGTCGGCCTCGGGCAGCCGACGGATGAACTCCTCGAAATCGCGGGCCGTGGCGAAATCGCGATAGACCGAGGCGAAGCGGACATAGGCGACCTCGTCCAGCTTTGCCAGGGCGTCCATGGCGAGCTCGCCGATCCGCATGGTCGGCACCTCGTGCTCGCCACTGGTCTCGATCCGCCGGACGATGCCGTTGACGATCCGCTCGATCTGCTCCTGGTCGACGCCGCGCTTCCTGATCGCGATCGCGATCGAGCGGGCCAGCTTGTCGCGATCGAACGGCACCCGCTTGCCGTCCTTCTTCAAGACCACGAGGTCGCGCAGCTGCACCCGCTCGAAAGTGGTGAACCGGGCTCCACAGGCCGCGCACTGCCGTCGCCGGCGGATCGAGGTCGCGTCCTCGACAGGCCGCGAATCCTTCACCTGCGTATCCTCGGAACCGCAAAACGGACAGCGCATTGGTTGGTCCTACCCTCGGCGATCGCTGGAGGCGAGATATAGTGGGTGATGACCCCATCGGTCACTATTTGTCTGGTGCCGGTCTTCGGACCGTCGCTGCAATGCGTCGCCGATCACCAATCGCGCGACCCCGACTGCTGGCCGAGCGCAGCCCACGGCGGTCGACAATTGCAAAAGGTTCTATCAGCGGCTCGCTCTGTGCGCCGCGTCACAGATACAACGGCCGCGCTCAGGTATGTTATCCAAGCATCTCCGAGCCGTCTCAACTCTTCCAATCATAAACACAGCCGGCTCAGTAGCAGGCCTTCAGCTCGGAACAGTACAGGATCAGGCCATGCCATCCCACGCACGGCCAACCAACAGGAGACGTCTGATGATTCTCGATTCCGTGGTCTCGAGCTTCGTCGGCAGTGACGGGTCCACTGTCACTTTCGACTTTACCTGCAACGCACGGCTCGCCGCTTCCGAGGAGACCGCCGTGGACTGGGCTCTGAACGTCGAATGGACGTCGCACGGCATGACCGCCCAGCGCGGCAACCTGCCGCCTCTACCCATGATCAAGGCGGGCAGCGTCGTGGTGAGCCCCGGGCAGGCGCCGCGAGCCCGTGCAAGCCAGGGCGACAACTGGCGGCCGACCTTCCGGCATCGCTTCACGAAAGCCGAAATTCTCGTGGACAACAACGACGTCTACATCTTCAACACCGCCCTGGTTCCGCTGGTGGATATCAACTCCTCCAATCCGCGCAGCCACGTGCTCCAGACAGACATCGACTGAACGGCTCGACGCGGGCCGCCGGCGGCAGCGCCGGCGGCTCCTATTGCGCCGCGATCGGCGCCGCTTCTTCCGCCTGCTGGCGCTGCCAGAGCTCGGCATAGAGCCCGCCCTTGGCCACGAGCTCGGCATGCCGACCCCGCTCGACCACCCGGCCCTCCTCCATGACGATGATCTGGTCGGCATCGGTGATGGTCGAGAGCCGATGCGCGATGACCAGCGTCGTCCGTCCGGTGGCGGCCCGGGCCAGCGCCTCCTGCAGCGACCGCTCGGTGCCGCTGTCGAGGGCCGAGGTCGCCTCGTCGAGAATCAGGATCGGCGGGTTCTTCAAGAGCACGCGGGCGATCGCCACGCGTTGCTTCTCGCCACCCGAGAGCTTCAACCCCCGCTCGCCGACCAGGCTCCGATAGCCGTCGGGCAGGCTCTGGACGAAGTCGTGGATCTGCGCCAGCCGTGCCGCCTCCTCGATCTCCGCCCGGCTCGCCCCCGGCCGGCCATAGGCGATGTTCGCCTCGATCGTGTCGTTGAACAGCACGGTGTCCTGCGGCACGAGCCCGATCTGCGCCCGCAACGACGCCTGGGTCACGGCGCGGATATCCTGTCCGTCGATGCTGACCACGCCGTCCTTGGTGTCGTAGAAGCGAAACAGCAGCCGCACGATGGTCGACTTCCCCGCCCCGGTGGGGCCGACGATGCCGAGCTTCTGGCCACCGTCGAGCACGAAGTCGAGGCCGTCGACCAGGGGCCGCCGCTCGTCATAGGCGAAGCGCACATCCGCGAACCGCACGCTCCCTTCGCTCACCTCGAGCGGTACCGCATCCGGCCGATCCGAGACCTCGGGCTCGAGCGCCATCAGCCCCTCGATATGCTCGAGGTCGGTCACCGATTGGCGGATCTCGCGGTAGACCACGCCGAGGAAGTTCAAGGGCTGGTAGAGCTGCAAGAGAAAGGCGTTCAAGAGCACCACGTCGCCGATGGTGAGCGTGCCCGCGACCACGCCCATCGCCGCCATGATCATGAGAACCGTCACGCCGATGGCGATGATCGCCGCCTGCCCGCCATTCAGATAGGCGAGGGTGACCTCGGACCTGACCGCCGCCTGCTCGTAGGTCTCGAGCTGCCCGTCGAGCCGCCGCCGCTCGAAGCCCTCATTGGCAAAGGCCTTGACCACCTCGTAATTGATCAGCCCATCGACGGCCGAGGCGTTGAACGCGTTGTCCGCCGCATTGAGCTCGCGGCGGATGATGGTCCGCCAGTTGGTGGTGACCACGGTGAAGACCGCGTAGCCGACAATGGTGACGAAGACGACGAGGGCGAAGCTCGGCGGGTAGTTCCAGAGCAGGATGCCGATGACGAGCATGAACTCGAAGATCGTGGGCCCGAGGCTGAACAATGCCGTGCGCAACAGGAACGAGAGGGCCTTGACCCCCCGGTCGATCGCCCGGGCCAGTTCGCCCGTGCGCCGTTCGATATGATAGCGCAGCGACAGCTCGAAGAGATGCGTATAGACCGCGAGCGCCAGCCGCCTGCCGGCCCTGGCCCCGACCTTTGCGAACAGCGCGTCGCGCAACTGCTGGAAAATCGAGGAGAACAGCCGCACGGCGCCATAGCCGAGGAGGAGCGCCAGGGGGATCGCCTCGAGGCCGGGCTCGCCCAGCGCATCGATCGTCCATTTCAAGAAGAACGGCACGTAGATCGTGACGATCTTGGCGGCCAGGAGGCAGAGAAAGGCCGCGACCACGCGGGCCCGGAGGCCGGTCTCGCCGGCCGGCCAGATATAGGGCAGCGCGAAATGGGCGAGATCGGCCCAGCTCTTCTCGACCACCGGCGGCGGCAAGGGCGGCGGTATGCCTCCCCGGCCGCTCAAGACCTCACCATCCGCAGCGCAACAGCGCTGCTGCAACCGATCCGCAACCTCGATCCTTTCCAACCCGCGAGCCCTCAACGTGGGCGGCGAGACGGCAAAGGACAAGTCGCGCACCATGGCGACACGATGCCCTGCTGCGGTCGACCTCATCGGCTGATGGAAATGGTGCCCAGGGACGGAGTTGAACCGCCGACACACGGATTTTCAGTCCGTTGCTCTACCAACTGAGCTACCTGGGCGCGGCACGGGAGACCCGGCATGCGGCCGGCGGTATAAAATGGATCGGCAGGGCTGTCCAGCCGCTCGACAGCACCCTTGTCGCCCCTCGGGTATTGAAAGCGCCGGCTGCCGGGCGGGTCAGCCGGCCTCCGCCAGAAGGGCTCGGGTATAGTGCGCGATCGTCGCTTCCTCGTCGGTCGGCACGACCAGCACCGTGACGGCCGAGGCATCGGTGGAAATGATCTCGGCCCTGGCCTCGTTCAGCGCCGGATCGATCGCAACCCCGAGCCAGTCGAGCCCCTGGCCGGTGTCCCGCCTCAGCCCGGCGGCGTTCTCGCCGATCCCGGCGGTGAAGACCAGGGCATCGAGCCCCCCATGGTGGCCGCGAGGCCGCCGATCTCGCGCAAGGCGCGGAAGGTGAAATAGGCCATGGCAGCGGCCGCAGGCCCAGGCCCCGCCTCCTCGAGCCGGCGCCAGTCGCCGCTCAGGCCGGACAGGCCCAGAAGTCCGGATTCCTTGTAGAGCAGGCGCTCGATCTCCGCATGACCGAACCCCTTTTCGGCCATGAGATAGAGGACGACGCCAGGGTCGAGCTGGCCGGTCCGCGTACCCATCGGCATGCCGTCGACCGCGGTGAAGCCCATGGTCGAGCCCATCGCCCGGCCGTCCCGGATCGCACAGAGGCTGGCGCCGTTGCCGAGATGCGCCACCACCACCCGGCCCCGGGCGAGCTGCGGGTGCGCCCCTGGCAGATAGCGGCTGATATAGTCGTAGGAAAGCCCGTGAAAGCCGTAGCGCCGCACCCCGTCGTCATAATAGTGGCGCGGCAGGGCGAAGGTATCGGCGACCCAGGGCTGCCGGCGATGGAAGGCCGTATCGAAGCAGGCGACCTGCAGTGCCCCGGCAAACGACCGCATCGCCGCCCGCCCGCCGGCGAGGTTGTGCGGCTGATGCAGGGGGCCAGCGGCACGAAGCGATCGAGGGCCGCGAGCGTCGTCTCGTCGAGCCGCAACGGCTCGGCATAGTCCGGCCCGCCATGCACCACCCGATGGCCGACCGCCCTGATCGACAACGATGGATCGAAGCGCTCGATGAAGGCGAGCAGCACAGCAAGCGCCCGCTCGTGCGGGTTGCCGTTGGCCCCGGCCTCGAGCGTCACCGCCTCGTCGGCGACGACCGCACCGTCCGGCGTCTTGGCCTCGAAGTGCGGCTGGTCACCGATCCCGTCGATCTGCCCCCGGAGCCGCTCGCCACTCCCCTGATCGGCGGCATCGGTCAGCGACGCGAAGATCGCGAACTTGATCGACGACGAGCCGGCGTTGAGGACGAGAATGGCATCCATGGCGCACCTCCGCGCGGCATCAGCGACGCCCCGCCGCGAGCATGCCGATGCCGGCCCGCCAGGCGATGCGACACCCTGTAGCAGACCTGCCCTTCAGTTCACCGCCTCGCGCTGTGCTTCGCGCTCGACCAGCAGCGCCTCGCCGAGCTGGTAGGCCAGCCAATACTTGTTGACATCGGTGACATAGCGAACCGTCTCGCTGCCGATCCGCAGCTGGGCTGCGCGCTCGACGTTGAAGAACCAGCGATCGGGGTCGAGGCCGAGCTCGTCCCGGGTCATCGCGCGAAGCTGGCGCAGCCGGCCCGGCCCCGCATTGTAGGCGGCGAGCATGAAGTGCTGGCGGGCCTGCTCGTCCAGCCCGTTGTCGCCGCCGAGGACCTGGTCGCGCAGATAGGCGAGGTAGCGGACCCCGGCTTCGATATTGGCCTCGACCGGTGTCGGATCGTCGATTCCGACATAGGCCGCCGTGGTCGGCAGGAGCTGCATCAGACCCACCGCACCGCGCGGGCTCCTGGCATCGGGATCGAGCCGGCTCTCCTGGAAGGCCACGGCGGCCACCAGCTGCCAGTCGAGATCGTGGGCGGCGGCGTGCCGCTGGAAGAGCTCGCGATAGCGAATCAGGCCGTCGAGCCCGTTGCTGTTGAGCGGATTGTCGATGAACCGTTGCCCATCATAGTAGCGGTTGAAGAGCACGTTGCCGACCAGGGTACCGCGCCTGACGGTCTCCATGAACGCGTCGATCTCGGCCCTGAGTGCCTCGGCGCCGGGGCGCACGGCCCAGGCGATCGCCCCGCCCTCGGCGACCCGGAGATCGCTGTCGACGTGCAAGCCGGGCAGCACGCCCGCCCAGAGCTCGGCGATGTGCTGGTCCGCCACGGTGTAGTCGATGATCCCGGCATGCACCATCTCGAGCAGGTCCTCGGTGCCGAGCTCGGGGGCCGCCTCGACGACGTCGACCGCAGCGAGGCCACTGGCGGCGAAGGTCTCGTTGAGCCGGGCGAGGGCCTCGACATAGGAACTGCCGCGCAGGACCACGACCCGGCGCCCGGCGAGATCGTCCAGGCGCTCGAGCGGCGGCGCACCGACATGGGCGACGACGAGTTCGGCCACGTCCTCGAAATAGGGCCGGCTGAATGCAACCTGAGCTGCCCGCTCGGGAGTGATGGTCAGCCCGCCCGCCGCGATGTCGCCGATCCCCTCGGCGAGGGTGGGCACCAGGCGATTGAAGCGGGTCGGCACGAAGATCGCCTGAACTGGCGGCTCGCCCCGCTTGCGCTTTTCGTTCAGATGCCGCTCGAAGGCCCGGACCAGCTCGAATTCGAAGCCCATGGGCTGGCCGTTGCGGATGAAAAAACGCGTGCGGTCGAACGGGATCAGGACGGTGAGAAACCGCGTCTCCTGCCCGTCCCGCTCGGCGGCCATCAAAAGGGCACGTTCGTGATTGTAGATCACCCGCGCCAGCGGGTCCTCCTCGGGTGGTGGCGGGTAGAGCGTGAACCACATCATGCCGATCAGCCCGATCAGGATCAGCAGGACCGACGGCAGATAGGTGAGATTCTGGCGGCTCAAGACGGCCTCCGGTACGGCGCGCCCATGGGTAAGGCTCCGCTGAGCCTACCCCGATAGGCCCGCGTGGTGATCGGATCTTCTGGCGACCACCCCAGAATGCTTGAAACAGCCCTCAAGACAAGCACCGTGGCCACGGTGCTCGAAGCAAAACGGAGGATGTCCGATGGCGGCCGATCACCAGCTGTGGAGCACCCGCAAGGACCGCTGGGCAGCGCGCGGCGTCGCATTGGCCCTGCTCGGCGGCATCATGCTGAGCGCGGCGAGTGCGATGGGCCAACCAGAAGCACCGGTGAAAAGCGCGCTGCCGGTCGAGATCCTGCGCGGCAGCGTCGCACCACCGGTGCCCCGGATCGAGCCCGGTGCCGGCGCGGACGAGCGCATCGTGATCGCCGGCGAGCGCCTGTGGCTCGTCGACGAAGCCGGGGACCGGCTCACCGGCTGCCGCCTGGTCAACACCATCGATGTCGGCAGGCAGGCCATCCGCTGCACCGAGCGCCGCCTGCCCAGGGGCCGCCCCGTCCCTGATTGAGGCGGCAACCGGCCGAACGCTCAATTCAGCCGGTAGAAGTGGTGGTTCTGCAGGGTGACGGTACGGGTCGCCCCGCGCTCCAGCCAGCCCGGCGTCGGCCGGAACGTCTCGTGAAAGGCGATCGCACCGCCGGTCGGATCGGCCGGGCGGGCGTCGCCGAGCATCATGTCGGCCACCTCCTGGGCCATCTCCCACTGCTCCATCTCGGTCGGCGTGTCGGACTTGCCATCGCAGGTCCAACCCCACTGGCAGGCGCGCCCCGTCGGCTCGTTGATCACCGCGGTGATGCTGTCCGGGAAGGCGTCCGAGTCGACCCGGTTCAGGACGACCCAGGCAACGGCGACCATCCCGTCGCGGCCTTCCGAACGAGCCTCGTGGTAGAGATTGAGAGCAAAAAGCTCGCGCTCTGCGGCCGAGACGGCTGGCCCGGCGCCAGCGCTCGCCGCCTCCTGGGCCTTGAGCGCGGTGAGCGGGGCCAGGGCGGTAGCGGCACCGGCTGCGATCGCAAGACCGGCGAGCAGGGTCGAAAGCTGGCGCATCCTCGTTCCTCGGGCTTGATGGCGCGGCACCGGCGCGGTCGACCGGGCAGCGCTCGTTGGCGTTGATCCGGTCGTAGCCGACCGGGCACCACCGTCAATCGTGCGGGTTGTCGCCGGCCCGCCGTCACTCCCTGGCCACAGCTTGCGCAAAAAACGCCGCACAGCCTATGCTGCACCGCACAAATCACCACCTTGGGAGGTGGCCAAAGCCGTGCCCTCGCGCTATCGCTGTCGCCAGCATGCACGGTGGTTGAGTTGCGATTTCAACGACCAGCTGTAACAAACTGCAACGCAACGTGATTCGAGGTCTTGGCCGAGCCCACCTACAGAACCAAAGCGCCGCGTTCGTGGTCGCCTCGTGTCGCGCGGCCGGAGTCCGGCCCGGATGCTAGGCACGTTGAACCCGCCACTTTCGTCCGTCAATCACGATGGACCTTTGCTGGGGGCGACGCGTCACCGGCAGTCGGAGCCGCCAGGTACCAGACGGGCCGAAGCGGCGCCGAACGTTGAGCCTAACGGAGTTTTGAGGATGCACGAGGTCACGCCCACCGCCAACGAGCGACTGCCCTTCCGGGCGGGCGACTTCGCGACCCTGGCCGAGGGCCTCGACTATGCCGCCCGGGGTGAGACCGGCGTCAACTTCTTCTCCACCCGCGGCTCGCTCGAGACCACCCTGCCCTATCACGCGTTGCGCGCGCAGGCCCTCGCCCTCGCCAGCCGCCTGACCTCGACCCCCCTCCGGCACGGCGATCGGATCGGCATCATCGCCGAGACCTCGCCCGATTTCCTCGCTGCCTTCTTCGCCTGCCAGTATGCCGGCTTCGTGCCCGTGCCCCTGCCGCTCAGCGTCAATTTCGGCGGCAAGGACGCCTATGTCGAGCGGCTGCGCGGCATGCTGACGGCCGCCGGGGCGCGGGCCGCCATCGCCGGCCCCGACCTTATCGCCATCCTGCGCGAAGCCGTTGCCGGCACCGAGGTCGCACTCACCGCCACCGCCGCCGAGCTCTTGAGCCTGCCCGCGAGCCAGGCACCGCTGCGGCGGCTCGGTCCGGGCGATGTCTGCTACATCCAGTACAGCTCCGGCAGCACCAGCTTTCCCCGCGGTGTGCTGGTGACCCAGGCGGCCCTCGCCGCCAATGCCCGCGCCATCGCGGTCGACGGCCTGGCCCTGCGGCCGGGCGATCGCTGCACCTCGTGGCTGCCACTCTACCACGACATGGGCCTCGTCGGCTGCTGCCTGACGCCGGTCATGACCCAGATCTCGGTCGACTATCTCAGCACCACGGCCTTCGCCCGCCGCCCGCTCGTCTGGCTCGAGCTGATCGCGCGCCACCGTGGCACCATCTCGTTCGGCCCGACCTTCGGCTACGAGCTCTGCGCCCGGCGTGCCGCCAACGGCACCGCCCGCGAGCTCGACCTCGCCTCCTGGCGGGTCGCCGGCATCGGTGGCGAGATGATCCGCCCCCAGGCCCTGGCCGCCTTCGCCGACACATTCGGGGCCGTGGGCTTCGATGCCCGGGCCTTCGTGCCGAGCTACGGCATGGCCGAGGCGACGCTGGCCGTCACCTTCAGCCGGCTCGGCCGCGGCGTGCGGGTCGACCGGGTCGCCCGGGGTGACACCTTCGAGCGCCAGCATCTGGCCCTGCCCGCAGGCGAGACCGTGCCGCCCTGCGCCAGCCGCAGCTTCGTCGTCTGCGGTGCCCCGATGCCCGGCTACGCCATCGAGATCCGCGATGAGAGCGGTGCGGTCCTGCCCGAGCGCCAGGTCGGCCGCATCTGCATCAAGGGCCCGAGCCTGATGCAGGGCTATTTCCGCAACCCCGACGCCACCAATGCCGTGCTCAAGGGCGACGGCTGGCTGGACAGCGGCGACATGGGCTACCTGATCGGCGGCGAGCTCGTGGTCACCGGCCGCACCAAGGACCTGATCATCGTCGGCGGTCGCAACATCTGGCCGCAGGACATCGAATGGGCGGTCGAGAAGCTCGATGGCGTGCGCGCCGGCGACGTCGCCGCGTTTTCGGTCGGCGACGACCAGGATCGCGAGCGGCTCGTCGTGGTCGTCGAGTGCCGCCTGCAGAAGCCCGCGGAGCAGGCGACACTGCGCCAACTGGTCGCGGCCGTCGTCAACCGCACGGCCGGGGTCGAGTGCGAGGTGGTGCTGG
>DAIRDJ010000005.1:0-67727 GCA_036796215.1 Geminicoccaceae bacterium | reverse complement strand
CAATCAAGGCGTGCCAGTCACCGGTGGTACGGCTGATCCCGAGGGCGAGACCGGCGCGCGACGCCGTTGGGGCATCGACATCGGCCAAAAGCTCGAGGACGAGCGGCCGGTCGAGGCCGAAGACGGCACTCGCGGTGCGGATCGCGATCGCGTGGCTTCGCCCCATGAAGCCACTGCCGATGAGCCCGACCCGGATCGACTTGCCATCGGTCATGGCGAGCGTTTCCTCAAGGCATCGAGATTGACGATGACAGCGGGATCGAGCTCGCCATCGAGCACGGCGAGGATGTTGCGGGCGGCCCCGGTCGCCATGCGCACCATCGATTCGTCCGTCACCCCGGCCATGTGCGGGCTCAAGAGTGCCTGCGGCTGTCCGAGCAGCGGATTGTCCGACGCCGGTGGCTCATCGGCGAAGACGTCGATCCCGGCACCGCGAAGCACCCCCGACGCCAAGGCCGACGCCAAGGCCACCTCGTCGATCAGCCCACCCCGCGCGGTATTGAGGATAATGGCCGTCGGCCGCATCAGCGCCAGCCGCCGGGCGTCGATGACATGTCGGGTGGCTTCGCCGAGCGGCAGATGGAGACTGATCACATCCGCCTCGGCGATCGCCGCATCGAGCGAGGGTGCGGCCGAGCAGCCGAGCTCGGCGATTGCTGCCGGATCGACATAGGGGTCGTGCACCGCGACCGCCATCCCGAAAGCCCGGGCCCTGACCGCCACCTCCCGACCGATCCGCCCGAAACCGACGAGCAGGAGGCGCTTCTCGAAGAGCTCGAAGGCCAAATGCTCGTGGCGGATCGCCCAGTTGCTGGCCCGGACCGCCCGATCGTGCGGCAAGGCCGCCTTGGCGAGGGTCAGCAGCATGGCCATCGTGTGCTCGGCGACGGAGGCCCGGTTGGCGTTTGCCGCGATGGCGAGCGGTATGCCCCGGCCGCTGAGGGCAGCGACATCGACATTGTCGTAGCCGACACCGTGCCGCGAGACGACCCGAAGGCTCGACGCCGCTTCGATCACATCGGCGCCGATCGGCGTCGTCCGCACCAGGATGGCTTCGGCCCGACGGGCAGCCTCGAGGATGGCCAAAGGATCGGTGTCATCGACGACATTGACGACGAGATCGGACCGCGCCTCGAGAACCGCCATGCCCTCGGGCTTGATCCGGCCGACGACCAGAACCTCGGCCATCGGCTCAGTACGTGCTGCTGCCCGTGCCGCCCGTACGCTCCTTCAGCTCCGCCACGAGCGCAGCGGCCTGCATCGCCATGAGCCGCGCATCGGAGAGCAGGGTGGCGTAGTCGAAGCCGATCGACCACATCCGCTTGATGTAGCCGGGCGAGCCGCAATGGATGCCCGCGACCTTGCCGTGCCGCTTGGTTGTCGCGATGATCGACTGGATCGCCTCGACGACCGTTTTGTTCTCGGGATCGAAGCCGGGTGTCACACCGAGCGAGATGGCGAGATCGGCGGGCCCGACATAAATACCGTCGAGGCCGTCCACCTCCAGGATCGCTTCGAGATTCGCCATCGCCTCGCTCGTCTCGATCATGGCGAGCGTCAGCACCTCGTCATTGGCGTGCTTGGGATAGTCGGCACCGCCATAGATCGTCGCCCGGATCGGGCCGAAGCTGCGACTGCCCATGGGCGGATAGCGGCAAACGGAGACGAACGCCTCGGCCTCGGCCCGGGTGTTGATCATCGGACAGATCACACCGTAGGCACCGGCATCCAGGACCTTCTGCACGACCCCGGGCTCGTTCCAAGGGACACGGACCAATGGCACCGTATCCGTCGTCGAGATCGCCTGGAGCATCGAAACCGCGACCTGATAGTCGACGACGCCATGCTGCATGTCGATGGTCAGGCTGTCGAAACCCTGATGCGCCATGACCTCGGCGCTGAAACCGCTCGGAATGGCAAGCCAGCCATTCACCGTCTTCCCGCCAGCCGCCCAAACCCGCCGCAGCCTGTTCTCGCGCATCGCCTGACCCCCCCCGTTCTTGGTGCGCGGACCTTAGACAGCCGGTGCCCTGCCTGTCCAGCACGACGCCTCCGTCAATCTACAGTTTCATATGCCAGCAAAGAAAACGCCGTCCCGAGGGACGGCGTCAAGAGGGGGGGAGGGGACGGGAAGGCCGTTCGATTCGGCCATGTTGGTTGGAGCAGCGGGATGTTACCCACGACCGGACACTCTCAGCCCGTCAGGGCAGCGACGGTGGGACCCTGGGAGACCGGTCGGAACGAGCTCTTTCCTTGTTTCACTCCGACGTAACAACACCACAAGATATGCCTCGGGTCAACCGGTCGGACACAAATTGTGGTGGATAACTTGCATCAATCCCGCATCAACTGCCGGGCGATCCGATCGAGCTGGTCGAGATTGGTGTAGCGGATGGTCAGCGTGCCGCCCTTGGCCTTGGGCTTCAGCTGGCAGGCGAGCCCGATCGCACTGCGTAGCCGATCCTCGAACGCCACGATGTCCGGGTCGCGATCGATCCGCGCCTTGGCACTCTTCTGCACCAGCCGCCCGGTCTGCACCATGGCCTCGGTATCGCGCACGCTCATGCCACGATCGATGATCGAGCGGGCCAGAGCCTCGGGGTCATCCGCACCCAGGAGTGTCCGGGCATGACCGGCCGAGAGCTTGCCCTCCTCGAGGAACCGACGAACAGTCTCGGGCAGTTTCAAAAGCCGAAGCGTATTTGCGATATGCGAGCGGCTGCGCCCGATCTCCCGGGCAAGCTCCTCCTGGGTGCGGCCGAACTCGTCGATCAGCCGCTTGTAGCCCTCGGCCTCCTCGATCGGCGAGAGATCCTCGCGCTGCAGGTTTTCGACAAGGGCGATCTCCAGCACCTCGCGATCGCCGAGCTCGCGCACCACCACCGGCAGCTCGTGCAGCCCGGCCCGCTGTGCTGCCCGCCAGCGTCGCTCGCCGGCGATGATCTCGAAGCCGGGAGCGGCATAAGCCTCGGCCGTGCCAGGCCGGGGCCGAACGAGCAGCGGCTGCAGCACCCCATAAGTCCTGAGGCTTTCGGCCAAGGAATCGAGCTCGGCTTCGGCAAAACGTCGCCGCGGCTGCAAGGGCGATGCGGAGAGAAACTCGATCGGCACGGTCTGCGACGGCGGAACAGCGCCCCGCTCCAAGCGCGTATCCGCAGCGTCATTGCCGAGGAGGGCCGAGAGCCCCATCCCGAGACCACGTTTCTTGGCGGGCTCTTGCGTCATGGAGGAGAGGTCCTTTGCATCGAGAAGCGCTACTCCGACAAGCGGGCCTCAAGCGTGAACGGCGAGCGCCTGGTCGCGACGCAGCATCTCGCCGGCGAGATGGGCATAGGCTTTCGCACCGACACTCTTCACATCGTAGTACAGCACCGGCTGGCCGTGGCTCGGAGCCTCGGAAATCCTGACATTGCGCGGGATCACCGTCTCGTAGACCCGATCGCCGAGAAAGCCGCGGACGTCCATCGCCACTTGCTGCGAGAGATTGTTGCGTCGATCGTACATGGTCAGCACCACGCCATGAATCTGCAGGATGGGATTGAGCGACCGGCGCACCCGCTCGATCGTCCGCAACAGCAGCGAGAGGCCCTCGAGGGCGAAGAACTCGCACTGCAGCGGCACCATGACGGCATGCGCGGCGGCAAGGGCATTGATCGTGAGCACCCCCAGGGACGGCGGACAATCGATGAGGATGTGGTCATAAGGCTTGATGAAGCTTTGAAATGCATCTCGCAACCGATAGTTGCGACGAGGATCGTTGATCAACTCGACCTCGGCGGCCGAGAGATCGACCGTCGCCGGGACGATATCGAGCCCGGGCACCTTGGTCGGCATGATTGCATCTGCCAGGCGCGATTGGCCGATGACCACCTCGTAGGCCGTGATCCGGCGCGACTCGCGATCGATGCCGAAGCCGGTGCTGGCATTGCCCTGCGGGTCGAGATCGATCACCAGGACCCGCTTGCCGGCAGCGGCCAGCGCCGTGCCGAGATTGATCGCCGTGGTGGTTTTCCCGACCCCGCCCTTCTGGTTGGCGATCGCCAGAATCCGACCGCTGAGCACAAACGGTGCTCGTTCGCCCGCAGCACTCGTTCGGCTGGGTCGCGTCTCACTGTCCACGTTCGTGCACCTCGTCGAGGACCACGACATGCCCTTCCGGATCCGCGAGACTGGGCTCGAGCGCAACATTCATCGCCCAGCGGTCGCCCGCAGCGCTCACCTCTGCGGCTGCATTGCGCCCCTTGAGCAGCACGAGCCTGCCACCAGGCCCGAGCACTCTGGCGGCGAGCGGCAAGAGGTCGGTGAGCGGTGCCAAGGCTCGCGCCGTCACGACATCGACGTGCAGAGTCAGCGACTCGATCCGCGCCGCGTGGACACGTACAGTGTCGAGCGCCAGCTGTCGTGCCGCTTCGCGCAGGAATTGCGCCTTGCGCCGGTCGGCTTCGATGAGATGGACCTCCTCGACACCCATCGCCGCGAGCACGAGGCCGGGGAACCCGGCACCACTGCCGAGATCGGCGAGACGTATCGGGCCTTGCGGCAGGTAGCCATAGAGCTGCGCGCTATCGAGGACGTGGCGTCGCCACGGATCGTCCAGGGTCGACCGACCGACGAGGTTGATGGTGCGTTGCCATTGGCGCAGCAGCGCCAGATGCGCCTCCAGCTTGCCCAGTGTTTCACGTGAAACAGGAACGAGCTCGGCGAACGCCGCCGAGCCGAGCGGTGCCTGGCTTGCCTCGACGCTCATGCCGCCCGCTTGACGTGGCGATAGAGTAGCGTGAGCGCCGCCGGCGTCATCCCCGGTAGCCGTGCGGCGACTCCGAGCGTACGGGGCCGTACCCGGTCGAGCAGCTGTTGCAACTCGCCGCTCAGGCCACCGATCGAGCCGAAATCCAGCGTCGCCGGCAGTTCCAGGCCCTCCTCACGGCGAAAATCCGCGATGTCCGCCGCCTGACGCCGAAGATAGGCCGCGTAGCGCGCCTCGATCTCCAGCTGCTCCGCCACGTCAGGGGCGATCGTCGCGAGCTCGGGCCAAATCCCGGCGAGCTTTCCAACATCGACACCGGAATGAGCCAGAAGCTCGCGGGCCCTGCGCGCCGCGCCATCCTGATTCACCCTGATTCCATGCGCCAAAGCCTGGCTCGGGGTGAGCCGCCGCTCGTCGAGGAGCGCCTGGGCCCGCGCCAGCCGGTCGAGCTTGTCGTTGAGATGCGCCAGCCGCGCCGATCCCACCAGACCGATCCGGTAACCCCAGGACGTCAAGCGGCGATCCGCGTTGTCGGCGCGCAGCGACAACCGATATTCGGCCCGGCTGGTGAACATGCGGTAGGGCTCGACGATGCCTTGCGTGGTCAAATCGTCGATCAGCACACCGATATACGCGGCCGAGCGATCCAGCACCGCAGCCGGCGCGGCACCTGAAGCCCGCAAGACGGCGTTGCAGCCGGCGATGATGCCCTGTGCCGCCGCCTCCTCGTAACCGGTGGTGCCATTGATCTGTCCCGCCAGGAACAGCCCGGGCAGTGCTCTGAGCTCCAGTGTCGGATCGAGCTCACGTGGATCGATGTGATCGTACTCGATGGCATAACCGGGCTGCAGCAGCGTGGCTTTCTCGAGCCCTGGGATCGTCCGCACGAACGCCGCTTGCACAGCGCGGGGCAGGGACGTCGAGATGCCGTTCGGGTAGACGGTGTCATCGTCGAGACCCTCGGGCTCCAGGAAGATCTGGTGGCCGCTGCGATCCGCGAACTTGACGACCTTGTCCTCGATCGACGGGCAATAGCGCACACCGATGGCCGCGATTTGCCCCGAATACATCGCCGACTCGTGCAGGTGCCCGCGGATCAGCGCGTGGGTTGCAGCGTTGGTCCTGGTCACATGACAGGGAACCTGCGGAGTCGTGATCCGCTCGGTGAGGAACGAGAATGGCCGCGGCGGGTCGTCGCCCGGCTGTTCGGTGAGTGCGGCCCAGTCGATCGTCCGACCATCGAGCCGTGGCGGTGTCCCGGTCTTCAATCGCCCGAGCCCTAGTCCCGCCGCATCCAGATCGCGGGCAAGGTCCGTCGCGGGCGCATCGCCGACCCGGCCTGCGGGCCAGCGTTCGCTACCGAGATGGATTTCACCGCGCAGAAAAGTGCCCGTGGTCAGCACGATCGCCCCGGCGCGCACAATCCCGCCATCCCTCAGCCGAACACCGACCACCCGACGACCGTCGCGGATTAGACCTATCACCTCCCCCTCGCGCAGCGTCAGCCCCCCCTGCGCCGCCAGCAAATCCTGCACAGCAGCCGCGTAGAGCTTGCGGTCCGCCTGGGCACGTGGTCCCTGGACCGCCGGCCCCTTCCGCTGGTTCAGCGTGCGAAACTGGATCCCGGCCCGGTCGATGGCACGACCCATGAGGCCATCGAGCGCGTCGATCTCGCGCACGAGATGGCCGCGGCCGAGGCCGCCGATCGCCGGATTGCAGGACATCGCGCCGAGCGTCGCGAGTTTCTGGGTAAGCAAGAGGGTGCGGGCACCCATCCTGGCGCTCGCGGCCGCAGCCTCGGCGCCGGCATGCCCGCCGCCGATCACGATCACGTCGACGAAGTTCATGGCCAGCTATGTGCGCCGTCCCCATGGGAGCGTCAAGCGACGCATGGCAGCGCCGCAGGCCGCGCTGGACGTGACATCGGCAGCGTGCTCATAACGCGATATGAGCATGGTCGCCGGCATCATCCTCGGGTTTGCCTTGCTGCTTGCGCTGATTGCGCCGCTGCCACCCTTGGCCGCCCGGATTCGCCTGCCCTACACCGTGCTCCTGGCCGTCCTCGGCTGTGGTCTCGGTGTCCTTACCGGGTTCGCCGATCAACTCGAGCCCGGCATTCTCGGACTTGGGCTCACCGAACTGCTCCAGGCCATCGGCAGGCTGGAGGTGAGCTCGGCGGTCTTTCTCTGGGTCTTCCTGCCGCTCATCCTGTTCGACAGCGCCATCGAGATCGACAGCCGCTCGCTCCTCGAGGATATCGGCCCCGTCTTTCTCATGGCCGTCGTCGCCGTTGCCGCGACCACGGCCGTTGCCGGCTTTGCACTTTGGTATGTCACGGCCTTCTCGCTTGCTGCCTGCCTTCTGGTCGGGGCGATCATCGCCACCACCGACCCCATCGCCGTGATCAATGTCTTCAAGGAGGTGGGCGCCCCTCGCCGCCTCGTCAACCTCGTCGAGGGCGAGAGCCTCCTCAACGACGCGGCAGCCATTGCGATCTCCTCGAGCCTGCTCGCCATCGTCGTCGGGCTCAGCGCACCGTCGCTCGACACGGTGATCACGAGTTTCGGCTGGGCCCTCGCCGGCGGCGCCCTTTTCGGCATGGCAACCGGCCGGCTTGCCGGCCTCCTCCTGGCCCGTCTCGACGACGCCGGCCCCGCCGAGATCACCCTGAGCGTGGCGCTCGCCTACCTGACCTACGCCGTGGCCGAGATCTTCCTAGGTCTTTCCGGGGTGGTCGCCGTGGTCGCTGCGGGTATCGTCTTCGGCAGCCAGGGTCGCGCCCATCTCTCGCGTGACGGCTGGACCGCGCTCAGCGCCATCTGGACCCAATTGAGCTTCTGGGCGAGTTCACTCATCTTCGTCCTCGCGGCGATGCTCGCCCCGAAGACACTCGCCGCCGCCAGCCTCGCCGATCTCGGCCTCTTGCTGCTGCTCGTCCTCGCCGCCCTGGTCGCGCGCGCGATGATGATCTACGGCGCCCTGCCGCTCATGGAGGTGACCGGACTCGCCGCACGGGTTCGGCCGAGCTTCAAGCACGTCATGCTCTGGGGCGGACTGCGCGGGGCGATCACATTGGCCTTGGCCCTTGCCGTCACTGAGAACCCGCTCGTGCCGGAGGACGTGCAACATCTCGTTGCCGTCCTCGCCACCGGCTTCGTCCTCTTCACCCTTTTCGTCCAGGCAACGACGCTGCGCTGGCTGATCCGCTGGTTGCACCTCGATCGCCTCTCGCCCTTGGAGGAAATCCTCCGCGAGCGCGCCATCGCCCTGACCCATGGCGAGATCGTCGAGACCCTGCGAGACGCTGCCGTCAAACGCGGGCTCGACCCCGCCAGTGTCGACAATGTCGCTGCCGACTACCAGCGCGCCGACCATGCGGCCTTTGCAGCGATCGCCGAAGACATGCAGCGTCGGCAGCTGGTGACCGCACTCTTGACCCTGAGCCGACGGGAGGCCGAGCTCTACACCGACGAACGCGCCAAGCGCATGATGCCGCGGACCGCGAGTGCCGCCCTCATTCGCCACGTCGGCAGCCTGATCGACGCGCTCCGCACCCAGGGTCTCGACGGTTACCGACGCGTCGCCCGCGAGCAGTTCGGCATCGATCGTCGAACCCGTCTTGCCGTCCTGCTGCACCGTCTGCTGCGGGTCAACCGTCCCCTTGCCCGCCGGCTGACCGCGGACCTCGAGCAGAACATCATTCAACGCTACGTCTTGACCGAGCTCGTTGCTTTCAACCAAGCCCGCATCGAGCGATTGTTCGGCGAGCGAGTGGCCGAGGTCGCCCAGCTTTTCCTCGAAACCCGGCTCGAGCAAACTGAACGCGCCATCGATGCCCTGCGCCTCCAATACCCCGACTATTGGCACTCCTTCGGCGAACGTTACCTGCGACTTGCCGCGCTCCGCCTCGAATACGCCGCCATCGAGCAACTCGAGCAGGAACGCCTCCTGCCGCCGCAAGTGGCGCAAAAGATGGGTCAGGCGCTAAGGGCCAAGCGCGGTCGGCTGGAGCGGCCACCCCCGCTCGATCTCGGCCTTGGTACAGAAGAGCTGATCCGCCAAATGCCGCTCTTCGCCAGGCTCGACGACACCGAGATCACAAGGCTCGGCCGCAAGCTCCAGACACGTCTCGCACTGCCGGGCGAGCGAATCGTGCAGCGTGGCGAGGCGGGTGACGCGATGTTCTTCATCGCCTCTGGCGCCGTCGAGGTCAAAGTCCAGCCAGAACCGGTGCGACTAGGTACCGGCGAGTTCTTCGGCGAACTGGCGCTTCTGACGCGAAGGCGGCGGACCGCCGATGTGGTCGCCATCGGCTTCTGCCGGCTCCTGGTCCTCAGGCGCGAACTCTTCGACGACGTTCTTGGCAGCCATAGCAGCATCGGCCGCGAGGTGCGCGAGGTCGCCACGCGCCGCCGCGGCTGGCGCTGGACCGGCAAGGACGAACCGGCCTAGCCGTCACTGTTTCACGTGAAACAGTGTCACCGGCTCACTTGCCGATGCAGAACGTGGCGAAGACCCGATCGAGAATATCCTCGACCCCAAAGGCGCCGGTCACCCGGCCGATCGCCCGCGCCGCCAATCTGATCTCTTCGGCCAGCAGCCCGAGATCGGCACAACCGCCAAGCATCAGGGCACGGGTCAATGTGGCCTCGGCATCCGCCAAGGCGGCACGATGCCGGCTGCGGGTGACGAGCACGGCATCCTCGCCCGGCAACAGCTCCCGCGCCGTCTGCAGCAAAGCGGCGATCAGCGTATCCAGCCCGGCGCCGGTCGTCGCAGAGACGGCGAGGAAGCCATCCGGCAACAGGAGATTCGGCCAAAGATCTGCCTTGCTGAGGACGGTGATCGTCGGTTCTGTCCCCGGTCGGCGCGGCTCGATCTCGCTCGGATCATCGACGAGCAACAGCCTGATATCGGCCGCCTGGGCTCTTGCCACGGCCCGCACGACACCCTCGCGCTCGATCGGGTCGTCGGTCTGTCGAATGCCCGCCGTATCCAGAAGGGTCACCGGCAACCCTTCGAGGTCCAGCGCCACCTCGATGACATCCCGCGTCGTGCCCGGAATAGCCGTCACTATGGCAACGTCGCGCCCCGCCAGCGCATTGACCAAACTCGACTTCCCGACGTTCGGCGCGCCGGTCACGGCGACGACCAAGCCAGCGCGCAACCGCTCGCCCTTGCTGCCATCCGCGAGGTGCCGACCGATCGCAGCGGCCGTCGCTGCAAGTCGGGGTTCCACGTCTAGCCAGAGCGCGTCCGGGACCTCCTCCTCGGCCGCGAAATCGATCTCGGCCTCGAGCATGGCCAAGGCACCCAGAACCTCCTCGCGCCAGGCGGCGTAAAGCCGACCCTGAACACCGGCCATCTGCCGGAGCGCTGCCCGCGCTTGCGCCGCCGTCGAGGCCTCAATCAGATCGGCCAGGCCTTCCGCCTGCGTGAGATCCAGCTTGCCGTTGAGAAACGCACGCCTGGTGAACTCACCCGCCTCGGCCGGGCGGAGCTCCGGCATGCCGGCAAGCACATCGGCCAGCAGCCGTGCAACGGCGAGCCCGCCGTGATGCTGAATCTCCAGCACATCCTCGCCCGTGAAACTCTGCGGCGCTGGAAAGAAAACCAAGAGGGCCTGATCGATCACCGTCCCGCTCGACGGATCGCGGAGTGTGGCGAGGCTGGCCCGGCGCGGTGCCGGCACCCGGCCCGTCAGTCGCTGGGCAACTGCCGCCGCTGCCGGCCCCGAAAGCCGAAGCACGGCCACCGCCGACCGGGCAGCACCCGTGGCTGGTGCGAAAATCGTGCTGCGGCCATCGTCCAAGGCCTCGCCCACTCAGGACTTGTCGTCGTTGTCGGCCTTGCCCGGGGCGCGATCCTTGCGGGTGCGCTGCACCCCGGCCGCGGCTGCCGCGAGCTGGGTCCAGAACGACTGGAATTGCTCGACACCCTTGATGCCGAGCGGCAGCCACTGCTCCAGCATCGCCTTGCCGTCCATCGTCCGGATGGTCTCCTTGAGCTGGACCTCCATCTCCTCGATCAACCGCTCCTGCATCGGCGCCACCTCCGGGAGGCCCAGAAAACGACGCGCTTCGTCCGGCGTACATTCGACTTCGATATTGATCTTCAAGGGGCCATACCTCGCTGCCACCATCCTCTAGAGACAAGGCCTATAGCGCAGAAGGCGGGCAACCGGCCAGCACCGGCCGGCCGATCGCCCTGACCAGCGCCCGCCGCATCTTGCCGGAGCCGGCAATCCGGCCTAGCACCGCAGCCACGACGATGACCCATGGGAGGAGACGACATGGTGACCAGGATCATGATCCGCGCGTATGGCGGACCCGAGGTGCTCGAGGTCGCCGAAGGCGAGGTGGGGGCACCAGGCAAGGGCGAGATCCGTGTCCGGCACACCGCCATCGGCCTGAACTATATCGACACCTATTTCCGCACCGGCCTCTACCCGCCACCCACGGGCCTGCCGTTTACCCCAGGGCTCGAGGCCGCCGGCGTTGTCGAGGCCGTGGGCGAGGGCGTCACCAATCTAACGGTCGGACAGCGCATCGCCTACGGCACCGGACCGCTCGGCGCTTACGCGACCGAACGCCTGATCCCGGCCGAGAAGGTGATCACCATTCCCGACAGCATCGCGGATGACATGGCAGCCGCCATGATGCTCAAGGGCATGACCACGCAGTACCTGCTGCGGCAAACCTATGCCGTAAAGCCAGGCGATACGATCCTCTTCCATGCCGCCGCCGGCGGCGTCGGGCTCATCGCCGGGCAATGGGCGAAGCATCTGGGTGCAACGGTCATCGGCACGGCCGGCAGCGAGGAGAAGGCCGCCCTCGCCAAGGCGCACGGCTACGATCACGTCATCCTTTATCGCCAGGAAAACATCGCCGAGCGGGTCAAGGAGATCACCGGCGGCAAGGGCGTGCCGGTCGTCTATGACGGTGTCGGCAAGGACACCTTCGAGGCCTCTCTCGATTCACTGCAGCCCCGCGGCCTGCTCGTCAGTTTCGGCAACGCGTCGGGTGCGGTGACCGGTGTCAATCTCGGCATCCTCGCCGCCAAGGGCTCGCTCTACGTCACCCGCCCTACCCTTGCCAGCTACACCGCCACACGTGCCGATCTCGAAGCCTGCGCCAACGACCTGATCGACGTTGTCGGCAAAGGTGTCGTCAAGATCGAGGTCAATCAGCGCTTTCCGCTCGAGGACGCCGCCGAGGCGCACGAGGCGCTGGAGGGCCGCGGCACCACCGGCTCGACCGTCCTCTCGCCGTAAGGAGCGCCCGATGCTGATCGCCCAGCTCTCCGACTGCCATATCCGGCCGCCCGGCAACCTCTTCGCCGACGTGGTCGACACCCAGGCGATGCTGCGGGCCGCGATCGATGCGGTCCTCGCGTTCCAGCCCCGGCCGGACGTCGTGCTGTTGACCGGCGATCTCACCAATGACGGCGAGCCGGCGGCCTATGCGGCCATGGCTCCAGAGATCGCCCGGCTGCCCATGCCGGTCTTCGCCATCCCGGGCAATCACGACGATCGAGCGGCGATGCTGGCGCTCGACGGTATCGTCGAGCTCGGTACCGGCACCCCGTTTCGCCATTACGCCGTCGACCTCGGCGGCCTGCGGCTGGTCGCTCTCGACAGTCTCGAGCCAGGCCAGGCGCATGGTGCTCTCTGCGCCGAGCGCCTGGCCTGGCTCGAGGTCGAGCTCGAGAGCTCGGGCGACCGGCCGGTGCTGATCATGGTCCATCACCCGCCCGCCGAGACCGGCATCGACTTCATGGACAGGATCGGGCTGCAGTCGAGCTTGGCGCTGGAGACCCTGCTGCAGCGCCACAGCACCCGCATCCTCCGAATCGTCTGCGGCCATATCCACCGGCCGATCTTCTACCGATGGCTGGGCATCCCGGTGAGCGTGGCACCGGGCGTAGCGCACCAGGTGGTCCTCGATCTCGACGGCGGCGATCCCGCCTTCATCATGGAGCCACCGGGCTTCCACCTGCATCGCTGGACCGGAGCGGGCGGGTTCGTCACCCATCAGGTCTATCTCGGCACGTATTCCGGACCATTCAACTTCGGCGGCAATCCCGGGGTCGAGCCGAGCCGCTGAGCGGCGACCGGGTTACGAGTTCATCGTTCCCCAGAAGTCGTCGTTGGTCTTGGCGAGCCGCATCTTGTCCATCAGGAATTCGACCGAATCGGTGGTGCCCATCGGGTTCAAGATCCGCCGCAACACCCACATCCGCTGCAGCGTCGTCTTGTCGACCAGCAATTCCTCGCGCCGGGTGCCGGACTTGTTGATGTCGAGGGACGGGAACACCCGCTTGTCGGCGACCCGGCGGTCGAGCACGATCTCGGAATTGCCGGTCCCCTTGAACTCCTCGAAGATCACCTCGTCCATTCGCGAGCCGGTATCGATCAGTGCTGTCGCAATGATCGTCAGCGAGCCCGCGTCCTCGATATTGCGGGCCGCACCGAAAAAGCGCTTGGGACGCTGCAGGGCATTGGCATCGACACCACCGGTCAGGACCTTGCCGGAGCTCGGCACCACGGTGTTGTAGGCACGCGCCAGCCGGGTGATCGAATCCAGGAGAATGACCACGTCGCGACCGTGCTCGACCAGCCGCTTGGCCTTCTCGATCACCATCTCCGCGACCTGGACATGCCGGGCGGCCGGCTCGTCGAAGGTCGAACTCACCACCTCGCCCTTGACCGTCCGCTGCATGTCGGTGACCTCCTCGGGCCGCTCGTCGATCAGCAGCACGATGAGGTAGACCTCCGGGTGATTGCTCGAGATCGCGGTTGCGATGTTCTGCATCAACACCGTCTTGCCGGTCCGCGGCGGGGCCACGATCAGTGCGCGCTGGCCCTTGCCGAGGGGACAGACGATGTCGATGATCCGCGTGCTGACATCCTTGCGACCCAATACCTCCAGACTGAGCTTGCGAGTCGGGAAGTAGGGAACGAGGTTCTCGAAGTGGATGCGATGCCGCGCCACTTCGGGCGGGTCGAGATTGATCGTATTGGCCTTGAGCAGGGCGAAATAGCGCTCGCCTTCCTTGGGTGCGCGAACCTGCCCCTCGACGATGTCGCCGGTGCGCAGCGCAAAACGCCGGATCTGTGACGGGGATACGTAAACGTCATCCGGACCAGCAAAATAATTCATATCGGGTGAGCGCAGGAATCCAAAACCATCCTGCAGTATTTCCAATACACCATCGCCGGTAATCGGTACTCCCGTCTTTGCAATTTCCTTGAGAACTGCAAATACTAAATCACCCTTCTTGAGTGTGCTGGCATTCTCGATGCCAATCTCTTCGGCATATTTCAAAAGTTCGGCAGCAGGTCGGCGCTTCAACTCGGTCAGGCTGATCGGCGGCAAATCCGAGCGGGGCTCAACATAGACCTCCCGATCGCGCTCACCACGTTCCCGATCGCGTGCACGGTCGCCGCGCTCGCGATTGCCTCGGTCGCGCTCCCCACGCTCCCGCTCCCGATAGGGCTCGCGCTCCTTGCCGCGCCACTGCGGCGATTGATCGGCGGCCTCGCTGCCGGGTTCGATGCCGAACAACTCGGGCGGCAGGCCAATATCCGCGCCGGGCGTTTCATCGTCGCCTGCCGCCTCCAGACGGTCGAGCACCTCCGCGGTATCCGAGGGTTCAGAATCGCGCTTCACCGATCGACTGCGCGTCCGTTTGCGTCGCGCCTGGCGCGCATCCCCGTCAGCGCTCGAGGCGCCATTGCCGTCTGCCGCGGCAACCGGGCGGGCATCGTTGTCGTTTGGCTCACGCTCGCGATCGCCGCTCTCGGGCGAACTCTCGGCTCTCGGCTGATCGTTAACGTCGTCGCGTGGCGGCGTCTCGGCCATCGTGCCCTCGGTGTCTTGAGTCAAACTCGACCTCTATGGATGGGAACAGGGCTCGCGTCAGGCTGCGACGAGCGGCCGGTCAAAAAGGTTTGAAAACGGCGAGGATGACGATGCCCACGAACAACACCGTCGGCACCTCGTTGAAAACGCGATACCAGAGGGTGGTGCGGGGCCGCTCGTCGGCGGCGAACCGCCGGACGTCGCGAGCCATGATTCCGTGGCAGGCCGCAATGCCGAAGACAAGCAACAGCTTGGCGTGCAGCCAACCCTGCGTCCAATAGCCCTGCAGGCCCGCGAGTACGACCCCCGCAACAATCGTCACGAGCATGGCCGGCGTGCCGATCGCCTTCAACAACCGTCGTTCCATCACCATGAACGTCGCCGACGCCTCGCCGCCGACCGGTGCGTCCCGATGATAGATGAAGAGCCGCGGCAGATACCACACCGCCGCCATCCAGGCGGCAAACGCGATGATATGCAGAGCCAGCAGCCAAAGGACGAGATCAGCCAGTGCCGTTCACCAACCGTTGCACGGCTCCACGTCGATCCTGGGTGAAGCCGCTTGCGCGAATTGTGGGGGATGATGCGTGTGCCGCTCGATGCTCGAAAGCTGTTGCGGAAAGCCGTACCCAACGACCTTCCTCGCCTATAAGGTCATTTCTCGCGCGATTTCAAGTGTTGAAGCAACTGGGCAACGTGCTCGGGTGGCGTTTCGGGCACGACACCGTGGCCGAGATTGAAGATGAACGGCCGTCCGGCCCAGGCATCGATGATCCGATCGGCCGCCCGCAGCATGCTCTCGCCACCGACGACGAGCGCCATCGGATCGAGATTGCCCTGCAGACAGACATGGCTCGGCAGTGCGGATGCGACCCAGCGGGGATCGAGCGTGGTGTCGATCCCCACCCCATCGGGCTGGACACTCGCCACCACCTCGATCAAGGCGGGTCCGACGCCCCGTGGAAAGACGATGATCGGCACCCCCGGGCAACGCTCGCGCAGCGCCTGGACGATCCGGGTCAAGGGTGCCGTCACCCAGCGTTCCCGTTCGTCCGGCGGCAGGACCCCGGCCCAGCTGTCGAACAGCTGAAGAGCTTCGGCCCCAGCCGCCACCTGAGCCTCGCAGTACTGAACGATGGATTTGACCAGCAGATCGATCAGGTCACCGAACAATCGCGACTCGGCCCGGGCGAACTTGCGCGCCACCGCATAGTCCTTCGACCCGCCGCCCTCGACCATGTAGGCGGCGAGCGTCCAGGGTGCGCCCGAAAAGCCGATCAAGGTCACGTTTTCGGGCAGCGAGCGACGCAGCCGCCTGAGCGTCTCGTAGACCGGTGCCAGATGGCTGTGCAAATGCTCGGTCGAGAGCCGCGCCAGATCACTGCGATGGGCGAGCGGGGTCAGCCGCGGCCCCTCGCCTTCGTAAAAGCCGACATCCGCCCCCAAGGCATCCGGCACGACGAGAATATCGGAGAACAGGATCGCCGCATCGAAATCGAACCGCCGAATCGGCTGCAGCGTCACCTCCTCGGCATGCCCCGAATCGTAGCAGAGCTCGAGAAAACCACCGGTCTTGCGGCGCACCGCCCGATATTCGGGCAGATAGCGCCCGGCCTGGCGCATCAGCCAGACCGGTGGCCGTTCGGTCACCTCCCCAGCCAGGGCACGCAGCAGCAATTTTTTGGGCATTCCACTCACCAGATCTGTCGCCTCGGGCCGGCACACCTACCCCGTGCACGGTCGGACGTCAGCGTTTTCCGTGCGCTCATCCTCTCTAAAAATGAAGATAATTTAAAGGGTTTAGGTGGTAGTTGGCGGACAAAACCTGCGGATTAATCTTTGTCCCGGTGTTGCCCAGCGAGCTTTGCGCAACCGCCCGACCTGTGGGCCACTGGTGCATGGCGCGGCGTTCGCGCTTCACCTCCAAGCAGTTGCGGGTTATGGGAGCGTGCCGCAAAGCGGGGATACCACATCTTTCGGGGCGGCCGACGCGAACCACGTCCACAGGTCGAATGGCCGACCGGGCGACCTAGGTGATCGTGCACGGCCAAGCCGAGTAGGCTTCGACTTGTGGAAAACGGGCGATCTGTCCACAACCTCGTGCACCACTTTTTCGGCCTTCTCGGGTCGCAGCCAGGGTAAGCGTCGCGTGCGTCTGCATCTCCATCTGATCTCCGATTCCACCGGCGAGACCGTGACCACCGTGGCCCGGGCCGCCGTGTCGCAGTTCGAGGACGTCGTGCCGGTCGAGCACGTCTGGTTCTTCGTGCGCACCCGCAGCCAGCTCGAGAAGGTGATGACCATCGTCGAGGCGCTGCCGGGCCTCGTCATTTTCACCCTGGTCTCGCCCGAGCTGCGCTTCCTGCTCCAGGAGCGCTGCCGGGCCTGCGGCGTGCCGTGCGTGCCGGTGCTCGATTCGGTGATGAATGCGCTCACCGGCCTCTTGGGCTCGGCCGGCCGGCCGCAGATCGGCCGCCAGCATGCGATGGACGAGGAGTATTTCTCGCGCATCGCGGCTATGGACTTCACCATGCGCCACGACGACGGCCAGTATGCGGAGGAGCTCGACCAGGCCGACGTCGTCCTGGTCGGTGTGTCACGCACCTCGAAAACCCCGACCTGCGTCTACCTCGCCCATCGTGGGATCAAGGCGGCGAACATCCCGCTGGTCCTCGACCTGCCGCAATTGCCGATTCTCGAGCGACTGACCCGGCCGCTGATCGTCGGCCTCACCATCAACCCCACCCAGCTGGCGCAAATCCGCCGCAATCGCCAGCGCATGCTCGGGCTCGAGGATGGCGAGCAGACGCGCTATGGCGGTGACTACGCCGATCTCGAGCGAATCCGCGAGGAGCTGCGCTATGCGAGGCGGTTGTTTGCCCGCAACAATTGGCAGGAGATCGACGTGACTAAACGATCGGTTGAAGAAACGGCGGCGACCATCTATCAGATGGTTCAGGCACGCTCCTACCCCGAGATCGGCGCCGTTGTCGGCTCGGCTGTCGCCTCACGGCTGCAAGCGGCTGCCGAGCCGCTCGATGGCCACGACGACACGGGTCCGGGCATCAGTGCGACAAACGACGACTGAGCGGCGGGTCCAGCCGGCCCTGATGCCCGCTCGACTGTGCTGTTCTCGGGTAGGGTGGGCGATCGGCATGGTGCGGACAGCTCCTGATCGAACGGTGGCATGAAGCAGCTTTCGACCCTCGGCCGCCGGCGACAGGCACAACGTCGCAAGCTGCTCTGGAACGCCGTGCGGCTGCTCCTCGGCATCGCCCTCCTCGCCTTCTTCGCGATCGCCGGCTACGAATCGGGCCGCTCCGAGAACGCCCACCTGCGCGAGCGACAGACGCAAGAGCTCGATGAAGCGGCCGCCATGAGGCTCGAGCTCATGGAGCAGTTGGCGACCGTCGAGGACCGTGTTGCGCGACTCGAGAGCCAGCTCCAGTCACTCCGCCTGGACTATGCGGCCAACGTCCCACCGGCGGCGTTCAAGCCGCTCTTGACCTTGTTGCAGGCGCGGGCACGGGCCGGCGTCGACCACGAGCGGCTCGCTTTCGTGATCGATCAGGCCGGGCGCGAACGGGACTGCGAGGCGCGCGTCGAGACGCGGCGGTTGCCGGTGCGCACCCCGATTACCACCGTGCTCGACAACGCCGTCGCCTTCGCCGAGCGGCGGATAACGGTCAGCGGCGACGGGCGACCGGCACGCGATCCCAACGGAGAGCCGCTCGTCTGGTTCGATCCGGCGGCACCCGTCACCCTGCGCTTCTTGACGATTGCGGGTGAGCTGAGCCGGGCCGCCGGCCGGTTGCCACTCGTCCACTCGGTGATCCTGAACGATCGCGAATGGCACTTCCAGGCCACAGCCTCGCCCGAGCCCGGCGCTATCGAGATCACCGCGCAAAGCTGCGCCTATCCCTGACCCGTGGTCGCTGGCGGCGTGCCCCGGCGCCATCGATCCGGCAAGCCATGAGGCGCTCGGCCGCTTGCCGCCGTTGCGTATGAAAAGCCCGGAAAATTGGCACGACGCAACGGGTTGTTAAGATTCCGTGGCTAAAGTCGAAGACGACACGGCTGAGCCAGGCGCTCGAGCCGTCCCTGACGATCGGAGTGTTGGCCGGGCGTGTGGTGGGTCTTGGGCGTCCTTTGTGGCTTGGCCGGCTTGGTCGCGGCGGCGTTGCTGGTGATCGCACCGGGCACGGCGCTGCTGACCGAGCTGGTCGGCACCGGGTTGCCCATGTCGACAATGGACATTCCGTTGCAGCGGATGGCCGGTCCTGCCCTGGCGCTGCTCCTGCCGCTCGCCCTGGATCGCCTGCTGCAGCGGTCCACGACCTTGGTCCACACCAGCTGCATGGCTGTCGCAGCGCTGGTCGGCGGTGTTCTGGCCGGTGCCGTCGAGCCCGCCTTGCTGATGGGCGTGGCCGTGAGCATGGTTCGCATGCAGGACGTTGCCGCCGCCGGCGAGAGAAGAGCGGGTCGCCGCTCGGAGTTGGGTGCCGGTGTGCCCATCAGCAGCGACGACGACGGCTTCTTGACCATCGATGCCGCTGGCAAGATCCTGACCGCCGATGCCAAGGCCATGGATTTGTTGGGCGGCAACCCGATCGGTCGGCCGCTCTTGCGCTACTTTCCGAGACTGGCCGACGACGTACCGATCGACGCTCTGCTCGGCCAGCGTTTCGAGACCGAGCTGCAGCACGAATCGTCGAGATTCCGCCCGGTTGAGCTGGATCTGGCGTATGCCGACAGGGGCGAGCGTGGCCATGGCCGGGTTCGGCTGACCGATATCTCGGCCCGCGCCGAGCGGCTGGCCGAGCTCGAGCGGCTGGCCCTGCACGACGCGCTCACCGGCCTGCCGAACCGTGCCCTTTTTCACGATCGGGTGCGTCAGGCGATCGCCGCCGCCGAACGGCAGGGCGAGCGGTTTGCGGTCATGCTGCTGGATCTCGATCGATTCAAGCAGGTCAACGATACGCTGGGCCATCAGGTGGGGGACAAGCTGCTGCAGGCGGTCGGACCCCGGCTGGCTGGCGCCTTGCGCAAGTCGGATACCCTCTCACGGCTCGGTGGCGACGAGTTCGGCGTGCTGCTGCCGGTACCCATCGACATGGAGCGGGCGTCGACCATGGCCGAGCGGCTGGTCGAGAGCATGATGCAGCCTTTCGTGATCGATGGCATGAACCTCGACCTCGCGGTGAGCATCGGGGCGGCGCTATATCCAGACCACGGTGTCGATCTCGACACGCTCGTCCACAGTGCCGATGTTGCGATGTACAAGGCCAAGCGCGAGCAACTCGGCTTCAGCCTGTTCAATGCCGAGCAGGCCGAGGGCAGTGCCCGGCGGCTTACCCTGCAGCGTGACCTGCGGTCGGCGATCGATCGCGGTGACATGCAGGTCCTGTTTCAGCCGAAAGTGGCGGTGGCCGGCTGGACGGTGACCGGTGCCGAGGCGCTGTTGCGTTGGCACCACCCGCTTGAAGGCACGCTCGCCCCCGACGACTTCCTGCCGATCGCCGAGCACACCGGTCTCGTCATGCCGCTGACCTTGAAGGTGCTGAACGCGTGTCTCGACGCGCAGCGGCGCTGGCGGCACGACGGGATCGATTTGCCGGTCTCGATCAACATCTCGCCAAAATGGCTGCGCGACCGCGAGTTTCCGAGGATCTTGAACCTCCTCCTGCGCAACTGGCAGGGCCGGCCGGACCAGCTGATGCTGGAGATCTCCGAGAGTGCGGTCATGGTCGATCCGCAGGGCACCCTCGAGACCCTCGATGCCATAGCCAAGCTCGGGGTCGGCATCACCCTCGACCATTTCGGCACCGGCTACTCGTCACTGCCGCTGTTGCAGCGCCTGCCGATCACGGCACTGAAGATCGACCGGACCTTCGTCGGTGACCTGTTCGCGGAAAAGAGTGCTTCCGTGGTCGTTCGGTCGGTGGTCAAGCTGGCGCACGGGCTGGGGCTCAGGGTGATCGCGGGGGGTGTGGAGAGCGAACGGGCGGCCGACCACCTCGCCGCCATCGGCTGTGACGAGATCCAGGGCTACTTCATCGGCCATCCGATGAGCGCCGATCTCGTGCCGGACTGGCTCCGCGAACAGAGCAACCGCCGCCATGCCTGGAGTTGAGCTGCGCGCCGCCGCGTGGCCCTTCACTCGTCCAAGGTCAACGCCCAGCGCACCAGATCGTCGCGCAACGCGCGAGCGCGATTGGTGAAAGCGTCGATCGACCGGCGCAACGCCGGATCCGGCACCTCGACCGCGTCTCGCGCCCGGCGGCCGGTCTCGTCCGTGATCAGCACCGCCATGCGGCGGACACCGCCGTCGATCGGCAGCACGTAGCCGACGAGCGAGGCGGCGAAGTCGAGCGAGCCCGTCTTGGCCCAGACGCGCAGTGCCGTATCGGGCGAGCGCAAGCGGCTCTGCAAGCTGCCCGACCAGCCGGCGGCCGGCAGCAGGCTGATGATGGCATGGCGGGACTGGGCCAAGGTCAGGATCGCCAGGAGTTGGTCGGGCGTGGCCCTGGCAGCGGAATCGAGCCCCGAATGGTTGGTCATCACGAAGCCTCGCCAGTCGACCGCCGGCAGGGCAGTGCGTAATCGGCTCGTCATCACCTGGGCTGAGGCCGCTAGCGATGCGGCATCCGTTGTCATGAGGCCGATGATCTCGGCTACCTGGTTGTTGCTGTAGAGGAGCATGGCCTGGACGATCTCGCGCAGGCTTCGGCTCTGCTGTTCGGCCACCAACTCGAGCCCGGATGGCCGACCGGTCCGCTCGGGTGCCGCAAGGGTGATCCCGAGCGACCGGGCCAGATCATGGAACACCGATGCCGCATGCAAGCCTGCGTCCTGCACCGGTATCGAGGCCGGCCCGTCGAACGGCAGGCGCGACCAGGCCGGTCCCCGCTCGCGCAGCGCCGGCAGCGTGAACGCGCCGCCACCCGGCAACGGGCGGCGCTCGACCCGGTTGAAGGCGAGCGACAGGGCACCGATGCCGGCGTTGTAGCCGGCCTCGACCGGCTGGTCCGGATTGACCACCGGCAGGCTGGGTATGGTGCTGTCATCGAGGATGAAGCGTCCATCGACCCGCTGGACGCCCGCGTCACGCAATGCCCAGGCCAGCGCCATGAGGGCGTCGAGGTCCATCAGCGGATCACCGCCGCCTTCGAGCACGAGATCACCCCTGAGCACACCGGCATCGTCGACGGCAGCGGATCGCCAGAGCCGCGTCGTGAAGCGATGCTCGGGTCCGAGCATCTCCAGCGCCGCCCAGGCGGTCACCAGCTTCAGCGTCGAGGCCGGCAGGCCCGGCTCGTCCGCCCGATGCGCGGCGAGCCGACGGCCGGTCGTCCCATCTTCGACCACGACCCCGACAGCGTCTGGCGAGAAGCCGTGCCGGGCGATCAGCGCTTCGAAGGACGCTGCCGCAGCCGACGCTGCGGCGAGCACGAGAAGCAGCAGAAGAGCGGCCAGGGCGACGACGAGGCCGGGCCCGGCATGGCGGATCCCGCTCACGCCGGCGGCAGCGCGCGCAGCCAGAACTGCATCGGCTTTGCCGTCTTTCCGGGCTCGTCCAATTCCTTCCAGCGAAAGGTCGTGGTCAGGCCGTCGACCAGGCGATAGCCGCGCTTGCGCCAAAAGGCATCGAGTGGTCGATAGTCGGCTGGACGCCTCGGATCGTCCGCCGCGCGGACCACGGCACAGAAGGCGAACGTGCCGAAGCCGAGCCGCTGGCCCGCGGCTTCGCGATGATCGAAAAAGGCGTGGCCGATCCCGCGGCCGCGACAGGCCGGCAGCAACACCGATTCGGCGAGATAGAAGACCTCGGCCGGATCGATGCCGTGCCGCTCGAACGGAGCCTTGAAGTCGTCGTGCTCGTCGATCAGGGGCAGGGCGGTCGCAGCCCCGACCAGCTCCGCGCCGGCAAAGGCTGCCACGAGCAGTGCGTCTGGTGCCTCGGCGAAACGTCCGAGATACCAGCTCTCGTAGGCACGATCGCCGTCGTAGAGATAGGGAAAGCCGCGGAAGACGCGGATCCGCAGATCGGCGAGCGGTTCGAGCACCGCTGCTATCGCAGCACCACTCAGCGAACGGACGTGGATCGCACGCGCTGCCTCAGCCACTCGCTTCGACCGCCATGCGCCAGGCGTTGAGATTGTAGCAGGTCGTGACGCGAGTGATTCGACCCCCATCGATGGCAAAAAATGTGCCCGCGGGCAGCGCGTAGGTTTGACCCTTGGCGGGTGGCAAGCCGTCGTCGGTCGCAAGATAGCGTCCGTGCACCGTGAATTCGGCAGCGGCACGCCTGCCGTCCGCTGCCACCATCACCACGATGTCGCGCAATTCCTCGGCATAGCGACGGGTCATGTGGCCCAGGAAGGTGCGAAACGCCTCCTTGCCGAGGCGGCGCTCACCCTGGTTGACATCATGAACCACGTTGTCGGCGAGGCAGTCCAGCATCCCCTCGAGGTCGCCGGCGTTGAAGGCGGCAAGATAACGGCGGATCAGGTCTTCAACCATCGCTGCGTCCGACGGATCGAAAAAGCAACCGCCGGCGGCGCCGGCACTGGCCTTGCTAGCCGACACGCCACCGCCGGACAAGTCGCCCGGCATGGACGCTCCTGCTGGCCGATGCCAGCGGATCAGCGAAAAAGTTGCCGGCGAAACGCTGCGTCGTGATGGGCCGAGAGCTCCCAGAAGGGTCGCTCGATCTCTTGAGCTGCAGCCGCGGGATCGATGCCGATGTCGCGCAACAACCGGGGGTCGAGTTCGGCCAGATGTCGCCGTTCTTGCTGAGTCCGCCACAAGCGCAGCAGATACTCGCCGATGACGGCGGGTGACAGCAACTGGGCCAGCGACGGCCGGCCCGTGCCCAAAAGGCGATGGTCGATGATGTCGGACCGCATGATACCAGCTCCACGTCTCTGCAAGGGCGCCGAAGAACGCCCGTCCGATTGACAAGATAGGGGCTACCATAGCATAAGAGAAACGAATGTTTCTTATGTTCGTGATAAGCGATCGTTATCCCCTCAGCCACTGGAGCAGAGACCGTGCGGCGCAATATCGACACCAGCCTGCTGCGCAGCTTCGTCGCTGTCGCCGAGACCGGCAGCATGACGACGGCGGCAAGGCAGCTGCACCTGACCCAGGCGGCGGTAAGCCAGCAGATCAAGCGACTGGAGGAACTGTTCGATCGACCCCTCTTCGACCGGGATCTGCGCAAGCTGACGCTGACCTCGAGCGGTGGGATGCTGCTCGCCAAGGCGCCGCGGCTGCTCGCCATGAACGACGAGATCTGGGCCACAATGACCGCCCCCGATTTCGCCGGCGAGGTCCGCCTGGGCGTGCCGCACGACATCATCTCGCCCTACATCCCGCCCATTCTGAAGAGCTTCGACAAGGCGTGGCCCGATGTTCGGGTCTATATCGTCGCCGGCGTCACCGTGGAGCTGCAGGAGCAGCTGAAGAACGGCACGATCGACCTCTGCCTGACCACCGAGCAGAGCCCGCAGAAGGGTGGCGAGAAGCTGCTCCGCGAGCCGCTGGTCTGGGTGGGCGCAGCCAACGGCACCGCCTATCTGCGCGATCCCCTGCCGGTCGCCCTCGGTGACCAGGGCTGCATTTTTCGCAATGCCGTGCTCGAGCGGCTCGCCAAGGCGGGCCGCAACTGGCGCTCGGTCTGCGAGACCAGTGCGATGCAGCCGCTCTACGTCAGCGTCGAAGCCGATCTCGGCGTCACCGCCCTGCTCGCCTCGTCGGTCCCGGGCAATCTCACCATTCTCGGTCCCGACGCGGACCTGCCGAAACTGCCCGACTTCCACATCTGCCTCTATCTGCCACGCGCCGGCAGCTCCGACATCGCGGACGAACTCGCCCGCCACATCAGAAGCGCTCTCGTCCAGGGCCAAAAGGCACACGCCGCCTGAAACCGACCGAGCCGGCCTTCTTTGCCGGTCAGGGATTGGTATAAGCGCTCTCTCAGACTGTCGTCAGCGGAGGCTTGCGGCCTTTGACCGAGCTCGTGTCACAAAACGTCTTCTACGAGATCGCGGCCCTCCTGAGCCTGGCCGCGGCCGTCGGCTTTCTCGGCATCCTCGCCCGCCAACCCCTGATCGTGAGCTTCATCGCCGTCGGCATCCTCGCCGGGCCGTCGATGCTGCAGCTCACCCACTCGCCCGAGCAGATCCACCTCCTGGCCGAACTCGGCATCGCGGTGCTGCTGTTTCTCGTCGGCATCAAGCTCGATGTGAAGCTGGTCAGGACCCTCGGCACCGTGGCGCTGACCACGGGCCTCGGCCAGGTGGCCTTCACGGCCGGCATCGGCTTCGTCCTCTGCCTCGCCCTCGGCCTCGATACCGTCACCAGCCTCTACGTCGCCGTGGCGCTGACCTTCTCGTCGACCATCATCATCGTCAAGCTGCTCTCCGACAAACGCGAGATCGACAGCCTGCACGGCCGCATCGCCTTGGGCTTTCTCATCGTCCAGGACATCGTCGTCGTCCTTGCCATGGTCGTGCTCTCGGCGATCGGTATTGCCGGCACCGGCGGCACTGACGGGGCCGTCGGCGGCATCCTCCAGGTTCTGGGTGGCAGCGCGCTGATGCTCGCCTTCGTCCTCGTCTTCATCCACTTCATCGCCGATCCGCTGACCGAACGGATGGCAAGGGCACCGGAGCTCCTGATCTCGTTCGCCATCGCCATGGCCGCCCTTTTTGCCGCCATTGGCGACGTCGTCGGCTTCGGCAAGGAGCTCGGCGGGCTGCTCGCCGGCATCGCCCTCGCCTCGACCCCCTATCGTGAGGCCATCGTCGCGCGCCTCGCCCCCTTGCGCGACTTCCTCATCCTCTTCTTCTTCATCTATCTCGGCATGCAACTGGATCTCGCGGGGCTCGGGGCGAATTTGTGGGCCTCGACTGTGCTCTCGCTCTTCGTGCTCGTCGGCAACCCCTTGATCGTGCTCGCGATCATGGGGGCGATGGGCTACCGCAAGCGCACCGGCTTTCTCGCCGGGCTCACCGTGGCGCAGATCAGCGAGTTCTCGCTCATCTTCATGGCGATGGGCATTACCCTCGGCCATGTCGACAACAGTGCGCTCGGGCTCGTCACGCTCGTCGGCCTCGTCACCATCGCCGGCAGCGTCTACATGATCACCTACAGCCACGTCCTCTACGCTTGGCTCGAGCCGCTGCTCTCCCCCTTCGAGCGCAAGGACACACCGGCCGAACAGGGCATCGACGACGGTGTGGCAGGCCGTTACGACGCCATCATCTTCGGCCTCGGCCGTTTCGGCACGGCGATCGCCACCCGACTCGACCGCCTCGGCCTCAAGGTCCTGGGCGTCGACTTCAACCCGTCTGCCGTTCGCAGCTGGCAAAAGGACGGCCGGGATGGCGTCTACGGCGATGCCATGGACCCCGAGTTCATCGCCCACCTGCCGATCGCCCACGCCAAGTGGGCGATCGCGACAATGCCCGCCCACGATACGGGCATCTTCCACGAGGACCCGAGGATCGCCCTGATCAGAGCGCTCAAGGAGCAGAACTTCAAGGGTAGCATCGCCGTCACCAACCGTCACGACGCCGATACCGCCACCCTGCACGAGGCCGGGGCCGATCTCGTTCTCGAACCCTTCCAGGATGCCGCCGACCAGGCCGTCCAACTCCTCGCTCGGGACGAGAAGCCCGAACGCCTGAAAGTCGAGGACGTCGAGGGGCAGAAGGCAATCGCACTCTAAAAGACGTCGCGGCTCCGAGCCCTTTGCGGCCCGGCGACAGGACCCGCCGCCCGATCGTGTCCCGAGCGGAAACGGACCCTTCGCCCAACCTCGATGCCCAAGTCGCCATCCAGCCCCCATCTCACGATTATCAGAGCAACAAGAAGGGTGTGGTCGATGACCACGGTGCTCGTTCTCTACTACAGCATGTATGGCCATATCGAGACCATGGCGAACGCTGTGGCCGCAGGTGCCGGGGAGGTCGACGGGGTCGAGGTCACCGTCAAGCGGGTGGCCGACCTGATCCCGCGCGAGGCGGCCGAGAAGGCGGGGGCGAAGCTCGACCAGGCGGCCCCCGTGGCCGAGCCCGGCGAGCTTGCCGACTACGACGCGATCATCGTCGGCACGCCCACCCGGTTCGGCAACATGGCAGCGCAGATGCGCAACTTCTGGGACCAGACCGGCGGGCTCTGGGCCAAGGGTGCGCTGGTCGGCAAGGTCGGCTCTGTGTTCACGAGTTCGGCCACCCAGCACGGCGGCCAGGAAAGCACGATCCTCGCCACCCACATCACGCTGCTCCACCACGGCCTCGTCATCGTGGGATTGCCCTATTCCTGCACCGCGCAGATGGGCCTCGACGAGATCAAGGGCGGGTCGCCCTATGGTGCTTCGACCATCGCCGACGGCGACGGCAGCCGCCAGCCGTCGGAGCAGGAACTCGGCATGGCCCGCTTCCAGGGCCGCCACGTGGCCGAGATCGCCCAGAAACTCAAGGGCTGAGAGCAGCTGAAGGGCTGCACCAGCCGGAAGGGAGAGGACCGATGGGGCTGCTCGTCGACGGCAAGTGGCAGGACAAGTGGTACGATACAAGGAAGAGCGGCGGCCGGTTCGAGCGGTCGGCGTCGCAGTTCCGCAACTGGGTGTCCAGCGACGGCAGCCCCGGCCCCTCGGGCAGTGGCGGGTTCAAGGCGGAGCCCGGCCGCTACCACCTCTACGTCTCGCTCGCCTGCCCCTGGGCGCACCGCACGCTGATCTTCAGAAAGCTCAAGGGGCTGGAGGCGATGATCGACGTCTCGGTCGTCCATTGGCACATGGCCGGCGAGGGTTGGACGTTCGAGACGGGTGCTGCGGCGACCGGCGACCGGCTCTACGGCCTCGAGCGGCTGCACGAGCTCTACACCCGTGCCAAGCCCGACTATAGCGGTCGGGTGACCGTGCCCGTGCTCTGGGACAAGCAGCAGGCGACCGTGGCCTCGAACGAATCGGCCGAGATCATCCGCATGTTCAATGCCGCCTTCGACGACGTCGGGGCCGCCCCCGGCGACTACTACCCGAAGGAACTCCGGCCCGAGATCGACGCCGTGAACGCGCGCATCTACGACACGGTCAACAACGGCGTCTATAAGGCAGGCTTCGCCACGACCCAGGAAGCCTACGAGGAGGCCGTGACCGAGCTCTTCGCCAGTCTCGACTGGCTCGAGGAGCGCCTGTCGGGCCAGCGTTATCTCGTCGGTGACCGGCTCACCGAGGCCGACTGGCGGCTGTTCACCACACTGATCCGCTTCGATCCCGTCTATGTCGGCCACTTCAAGTGCAATCTCCGCCGGCTCGTCGACTACCCGGCCCTTTGGGCCTACACCCGCGAACTCTACCAGCAGCCGGGGATCGCCGAGACGGTCGATTTCCACCACATCAAGCAGCATTATTACGGCAGCCACGGCACTATCAATCCCGGTGGCGTGGTACCACTGGGCCCGCTGATCGACTACCGGGAGCCGCACGGGCGCGAGCGCCTGAAGGCTGCCTGAACCGGCGACGCACGGCACCTCGGGGCTTGCGCGACGCTCCGGCTGCGCCGACAACCATGGCGTTTACCGCCCTCCTGGAGTTGTCATGCGCTGCGTTTCCGCCACCATCCTGATCGCGTCCACGGGCCTGCTCGCCGCCTGCAAGGTCGCCGACCTCGAGCCGCTCGGCATGAGCCAGAGCCGGCCCGCGGTGAGCGTCGGCAAGGAGGTCACTACGGTCTCGAGCGCCGAGCTCGTCGGCACCTGGAGCTGCCGCGAGCTCAACCCCTATTCTGACCAGCCGCCGGTCACCACGACCATCGACCTCGCCGCCGACGGCACGATGACGAGCGAAGCACTCCTGCCGATGGCCGAGACGATGCCCGGGGCCGGCGACATGGTGCTGCGGATGACCGGCAACTGGCAGGTCGAGGGCGACCGGCTGGTCACCACCGACACCGATGTCGACGTTGCCGCCGCCGACAGCAGCGAGGGTGGTCTCTCGTCGCTGATGCAGGGTGCGGCCGCGGTCTTCGTCGATCGGGCCGGTGACGGCCGGGCCGAGATCTTCAGGATCACCGCGAGCGAGCTCGTGATGCGCGACGACGACCCGGACGCGCCGACGGTCGCCTGCCTCAGGCAGGCCTAGCCGCCGCGGTCGATGCGCGTTCTCGTGACCGGCTCCACCGGCTGGCTGGGGCAGACGCTGGTGCCGCAGCTCCGGGCCGCCGGCCACGAGGTGGTCGGTCTCGACATCGAGGCTGGCCCGACCACCAGCGTCGTGGGCTCGATCACCGACGCGCGGCTGGTCGACGCCACCATCCGCGACTTCACGATACAGGCCATCGTCCACGCCGCCACCCTGCACAAGCCGCATGTCGCGACCCACCCGTCGAGTGCCTTCGTCGCCGTCAATGTCCAGGGCACCTTGAACCTGCTCGAGGCCGCCACGGCACCGGGCTCGTCGGTCGATCGCTTCGTCTTCACCTCGACGACCTCCTTGATGATCTCGGCCGAGATAAGGGCCGGCCGCGCCGGCGGGGCGACCCGGGCGGCGTGGCTCACCGAGGCGATGACCGGGCTCCGGCCACGCAACATCTATGGCGTGACCAAGCTCGCGGCCGAGCATCTCTGCCGCCTCCAGCACGAGCTCCACGGCCTGCCGCTGGTGATGCTCCGGACGTCGCGCTTCTTTCCCGAGGCCGACGACATGGCGCATGCGATTCAGCAGTCGGATGCGAACACCAAGGCGAACGAACTGCTGTTTCGCAGGTTGACCGTCGAGGACGCTGCCGCAGCCCATCTGGCCGCCCTCGACCGGGCCCCCGCACTCGGCTTCGATACCTTCATCGTTTCGGCGCCGACGCCGTTCACCCCCGATGACTGCAAAGCACTCATCGCCGATGCCCCCGCCGTCGTCGCAGGCTATTTTCCCCACTATCGCGCGGTCTACGCGAGACTCGGTTGGAGCATGTTCGACTCGATCGACCGGGTCTACGATGCATCGAAGGCGACCCGTGGCCTGGGCTTCACCTGCCGTACCGGCTTTGCCGAGTTGCTGGATCGGCTCGCCCGGCAGACGTGCTGACCGCAGCTCAGCGCGCCACGGTTTCGTCCACCAGCCGGTCCAGGCTCTCCAAGACGATCGGGATTTCGTCGCTTGCCAGCCCGCCATGCCGCGTCAGGAAGCGCGCCAGCGCACGGCCGGACGAGCGGCCGTGGAGCACACCCTCCCGGCGGTCGACCGAGTCGCGGACGAGATCGGCAGCCGTACCGTGGCAGCCACTGCAATGCTCGGCATAGAGTGCCGGTGTCGCCACCTGGGCGGTCAGCATCGCGATGATCGGGCCGAGCGTCGCTGGTGTCGTGTGGTGATTGGCGAGAAACCGGTCGAGCCCGCTGCCCCAGCGGTCGGACACCAGGACACCGTCCACGACCGTCAGCCGCTCGCGGGCAAAGGCGCCGGCATGCCCGTGGCACTCGAGGCAGTGGTTCTCCCAGTAGGCGTGAATGTCGGCCGCCGAGGCGGCGCCCGACCCGATCAGCAGGGCAACCAGCGCCGTCCAGCGCATCGACCGACCCCCTATCCGTCGCCGGAGCCAGCCGACTCGGCCTTCTCGGCCTTGGGTGCATAATTGCCCGAGATGAAAAAGTCCCAGACCGCCCAGGCGCTGATGCCGAGCATCAAGAGAAACCAGATCGAGCTCGCATCATAGACCCCTTCCCACGCCGCCCAGGCGAAGCAGAAGAGGGTAACGAGCACGCGGCGGTAGAGCGGCTGCAGCCAGGGATGGGGCTTCATCGGCTGGCTGCAGCCTTTTCGATCAGTTGCATGTGCCGCCTCACGCCGCCTGCTGCATCGCCGGCAGCGTGTCGTCCAGGGCCTGGCCCAGCCGGTCGAACAGCATGTCGATCTCCGCCTCGGTGATGATCAAGGGCGGGCAGATGCCGACCACGTCGCCCGGCAGCGGGCGGAGGATCAGGCCGTGCGGCAGGCAGTTGGCGGCAACCGCCGCGGCCGCCTTGGCCGCAACCGGGAACTGCGCCCGGGTCGCCTTGTCGGCGACGATCTCGATCGCCCCGATCAGGCCCACGCCCCGCGCCTCGCCGACCAGCGGATGCGCGCCCAGCTGCGCCAGGCGCTCCTGGAAGCGGGGGGCCTTGGCGCGAACCTGGTCGACCATGCCCTCCTCCTCGTAGATCTTGAGCGTCTCGAGGGCGACGGCGGCGGAGACCGGATGCCCGCCATAGGTGTAGCCCATGCCCAGCATGCCGAGCTTCTGCGTCTGCTCGGCGAGCACGTCGTAGAACTCCTCGCGCATCAAGACGCCGGCGATCGGCAGGTAGGCCGAGGAGAGCTGCTTGGCCACGGTCATCAGATCGGGCTCGATACCGAAGGTCTCGCAGCCGAACATGTTGCCGGTGCGGCCGAATCCGCAGATCACCTCATCCGCCACCAGCAAAACGTCGTACTTCGTCAAGATCGGCTGGATCTTGTGGAAATAGGCGGCGGGCGGGACGATGACGCCGCCCGCACCCTGGACCGGCTCGGCGAAGAACGCGGCGATCGTGTCCGGGCCCAGGGCCAGGATCAGGGTCTCGATCTCGCGGGCGAGGCGGTCGGCGAACGTTTCCTCGCTCTCCTCGGGCAGACCGTCGCGGTAGAAGGAAGGCGTCGTCACGTGGAAGAAGCGATCGCTCATCGGCAGATCGAAGCCGGCCCGGGCGTAGGGCAGACCGGTGAGATGGCCGGCGGCGAGCGTGATGCCGTGATAGGCGCGGCGCCGGGCGATGATCCGCTTCTTCTCGGGCTTGCCCCGGGCGTTGTTGTAGTACCAGATGAGCTTGATCGCGGTGTCGATGGCTTCCGAGCCGGAATTGACGAAGAACGCCTTCTTCAGCGATGGCGGAGCGATGCCGATCAGCTTCTCGGCGAGCTCGATGACGGGCTCGGTCGAGCGATGCGCGAACTGATGCATGTAGGGCAACTGGTCCATCTGCCGGCGTGCAGCCTCGACCAGCCGCTTGTTGCTGAAGCCGAGACTGGTGCACCAGAGCCCGGCCATGCCCTCGATATACTCCTTGCCGTCGTCGTCGCGGACGAACACACCGCGCCCCTCGGTGATGACGAGCGGCCCCTGCTGCTCGTGCACCCGGAGGTTGGTGAAGGGGTGGATGTTGTAGGCGATGTCGCGGGCGGCCAGCGAGTTCGGGGCAATGGTCATCGAGGTGCTTTCGGTGCTGGGTCGATCGTCCGCCCGAGACGAGGGTGGACCGGGTCGGCCGGACTGTCAGAGGTGTTCAGCATACCCGGCAAAGCCGAGCGCGACAATCGCAGCAACTTGCTCACCGCGGCATGGCGCCTATGTGCAGTGAAGGGCAGAGATATTGTACAGTCAGCAAGGGCAGTAGGGCAGGGATCGCGATGCGTGACGTCGGGCTGATCGAGCGACCGGCGACAGTGACAGTCGACGCGGCGGCGGCACGCCCGTCGTCCGGCTCGCTGCCAGCCGACCATCCGAGGGTCATGACCCGCAAGATCGGTGTCGTGCTGCTCAATCTCGGCACGCCGGACGGCACCGACTACTGGTCGATGCGCCGCTATCTCGGCGAATTTCTCTCCGACAAGCGGGTCATCGACTACCCGGCCTGGCTCTGGCAGCCGCTGCTCCAGCTGATCATCCTGAAGAAGCGCCCGTTCACCTCGGGAGCCGCCTACCGCTCGATCTGGAACGAGGAGCTGGACGAAAGCCCGCTCAGGACCGTGACCAGGAGCCAGGCCGAGAAGCTCGCCGCGCGGCTGCAGGCCAGGCATCCCGAGATCGTCGTCGACTGGGCGATGCGCTACGGCAACCCGTCGATCCAGTCCGTCCTCGAGCGCCTCGCCGAGCAGGGCTGCAACCGCATCGCCTTCATGGCCCTCTACCCGCAATACGCGGCACCCACGACCGCCACGGCCTACGACAAGGCGTTCGAGGCGCTGATGAAGATGCGCTGGCAGCCGGCCATCCGCACCATGGGGCCCTACCATGACGAGCCCGGCTATATCGATCTCCTGGCCAAGAGCGTCGAGCGCCACCTCGCCATCCTGGACTGGGAGCCGGACAAGCTCATCATGTCCTATCACGGCGTGCCGAAGCGCTTCTTGATGAGCGGCGACCCCTATCACTGCATGTGCCACAAGACGACGCGGCTGGTGCGCGAACGGCTGGGCTGGCCCGAGGATCGGGTCATGGTCTGCTTTCAGTCGCGCTTCGGTCCGGAGGAATGGCTGCAGCCCTATCTCGACGAGACCCTGGAGCATTTGCCGAAGGAGGGGGTGAAGAAGATCGCCGTGATCTCGCCGGCCTTCGCGACCGACTGCGTCGAGACCCTGGAGGAGATCAACCAGGAGGGCCGCGAAGAGTTCATGGAGGCGGGTGGCGAGCAGTTCACCTACATCCCATGCCTCAACGACGACGACGCGCACATGGACTTCCTCGCCTCGCTCGCCGAGCGCGAGACCTGCGGCTGGGTCTAGCAGCGGCTCTCCTGGCGACAGGCCTCGCCGCCACACCGGTCGGAGCAGCCGAGCCGACCGACCTCGACGCCCTGGCCCGGACCGTCGTCGAGGCCTTCGACGACGAGTTCTGCTTCCTCGTGCCACCCCGCCCGCTTTCGGGCATCTTCGATCCCGATACCGAACAGGCGGCAGCCCTCGCCCGCGACCACGCCTTCGCCCGCCGCTTCGAGGCACCGCTCAGGCATACTTCGCGCTTTCCTGTCGTCACCCTGGCCCCCTCCCACCCGTTCGACGCCTCGCAGATGCGGGTGGTCGAGCCGACGCTGTTGCGCATCCTGACGAGCGTGCTCTGGCTCTACGCCGACTACTGGCAGGCGGCACGCGCGGTCGTGGTCGAGGGCACGGCAACGACCCTGCCGCCGCTCGGTCTCTCGCCCGTGCGCAACGCCTGCCCGCCCGCGGTCGTCCTCTTCGTTTTCACCGGCGAGGACGGCGGCCTCGCTGGTGCGGGGTATCTCTCGCTGCTCACCGGCCGGCTGCTCGCAAGCGTGCCACCGGTCGACTGATCGAGCCTGCCCTGGTCCGACCGGCTTGACGTCCCCGCCGCCGAGCGCCGATGACGACGCCGATGCGAACGATGTGGCGACGAAACCGATGCCTCTCGAACGACTGAACAGCCTGATCGAATGCGGCGCGCTTAGTCTCGACCCGGCGCAAACCATGGTCGCCGAAAGGCTCGATCACCTGGCCCGCGCTCTGGCGGCGTCACCCACGCCAGCTGCGCCACCCCGCTCCGGCCTCCTCGGTCGGCTGGTCAAAAGCAGCGCCAAGCCGCCCCCCGCCGGTCCCAAGGGCCTCTACATCCACGGCGGGGTCGGCCGCGGCAAGTCGATGCTGATGGACCTCTTCTTCGAGGCCGTCGAGGTGCCGAAAAAGCGCCGGGTGCACTTCCACGCCTTCATGCTCGAAATCCACCAACGCCTGCACCAGCTGCGCCAAAGCGGCGGCAAGAGCGAGCCGCTCGAGACGCTGGCGCGCACGCTCGCGGGCGAGACGCGGCTGTTGTGCTTCGACGAGTTCCACGTCGTCAACATCGCCGATGCGATGATCCTCGGCCGGCTGTTCGAGGGCCTGTTCGATGCCGGCGTCGTCGTCGTCGCAACCTCCAACTGGCCGCCCGACCGGCTCTACGAGGACGGCCTCAACCGGCAGCGTTTCCTGCCGTTCATCGCGCTCTTGAAGGAGCGGATGGAGGTGCTGGAACTCCAGGGCCCCGTCGACTACCGCCTGGAACGCCTGCGCGAGCTGCCGGTCTACCACTACCCCTTGGGCCCAGTGGCGACCCGGGCGCTGGACGGCATCTTCAAGGCCCTCGCCGACGGTGCCGAGGCGGCGCCGGGCGAGCTCGAGGTCGGCAGCCGCAAGCTGCGCGTGCCGGCCGCTGCCGGCGGCGTTGCTCGCTTCACCTTCCAGGACTTGTGCGCCCAGCCGCTCGGCCCCGCCGACTACCTGGCTCTGGGCTGCCGCTTCCACAGCATCGTGCTCGACGACGTGCCGCTCCTGACCCCCGACCGGCGCAACGAGGCGCGGCGCTTCATGACGCTGATCGACGCGCTCTACGAGGGCCGGGTCATGCTGTTCCTCGCGGCCGCCGAGCCGGCGGCGGACCTCTACCCCGAGGGCGACGGCGCCTTCGAGTTCCAGCGCACGGTCAGCCGCCTCATGGAGATGCAATCCGCCGACTGGCTCGAAGCCTGCCGCAACCACAAATCCGACGACCCGGCCCCGCCGCTCGAATCCTTCGCGCTGACCAGCGATCTGCTGTAGACGAACTGCAGCAGGCGGACCTTCAGTTGTAGCCCGAAATCTCGATGCCGGTGCTCAGCGGGAGCCCCAAGTCCAGGCCGGCACGCAGCATGTTCTTGTCGAAGGTGAAGAGCGCGTGCGCGTCGTTGTTGCCGGCGACGGCGAGGTGCAAGGCGTCGCCGGCCCGAAGGCCGCGGGCAGGATCGGCGAGCCATCGTGCGGCCAGCGTGAAATCGGCGGCACTCGGCATGAGAATTCGGAAGGTGCCGGGCAGCAGTTCCTCGAACCGTTCCGTCACCTCGGCAGCAAAATCCCGCGTGATCCGGCCAGTGCGGACATGCCGACCCAGCACCGATGCAAACTCGAGCATGGTCCAATTGCTGACCGTGAGCTGCTCCGCTGGCCAGCTGTCGACAAAGGCAATGACCGCCTTGGATGTTGGTTCGGGCACGAACAGCGGGAGAATGACCGAGGTGTCGAAATACAGCACCCGTCCACCGCCGACTAGCGTCCCTCGTCCCGCTCTGCGCGCAAGAGCTCCATGCTCGGTCGCTCGAGCGGGCGCCCCTTTGCGTGCAAGGCCGCCAACGCCTCCAGCGGCAGCGGCTGGCGTTGCTGTACCGCTGGCCCGATGCGGGCCACCGGCCGACCTCGCCGCGTGACGATCACCTCCTCGCCGGCCTCCACCTTGTTCAAAAGCTCGCTCAACTGCGCCTTGGCCTGCGCCAGCGTCACGGTGAGCATAAGCACCCCTCCGAGATGGTCATGAAACTAGTCACCAGATAGCCCATCCGAAGGCGTGACACCATGAAAACCCGCCGCTCACGCCCGGCAGAGCTTCCACGGCCCGATATCGACGTGAATATGGTCGTGATGCGCCCGGTCGTGGTTCGGCGTCAGCACCACGTTGAAATGCCGGCAGGCGGCCTGACCCAGATCGCGCAAGAAAGCGGATTCGTCACGCCGCCCCCGCCAGCCCTGCTGCACGCTGATGTAGCGTCCGTCGGCCGTGGTGAAGCCCGCGATGTCGAGCGCCTGGCCGGTGCTGTGCAGGCTCATCCGCCGCTGGTTGCCGGACATGCGGCGGCAATTATACGAGCCATAGTGGTGGATCTCGGCGATCTCGCTGCCCAGCCGGCGAATGGCCAGGCGCTGCAGCTCGGGCTCGAAGCGGGCCCAGGCCAGCATCATCGGGCAGCTGGTGCGCAAGGTCGGGGCCATGGTGGCGGTCGAGGCCCGCACGACGACGGGTGCTGGCACCGCACAGACATTGGCGGTGGGCGCATCGAGCCAGGGCGTGAAGCTGACCGCCTCCCGCTCGAGGGCGGCAAAGCAGGTGGCACGATCGGCAGGCCACGTCGTCGCCACCGACGGCGCCGAAGGTCGCCGGGCGCAGCCGGCCACCACGAGCAGGGCGAGTGCCAGGATCAGCGTCGGTCGCAGCAGCCGTCTACTCCGCCGCGGCCTTGCTCGGCTGCAGCTCCGGCTCCTTGATCGCCATCTTCTGCTGCCAGGCGAACACCGCGAGGCCGAGCCCGATGCCGAGAAGGTCGGTGATCAGCCCGCCGGAGATCATCAAGAGCGCCGCAGCACCCAGCACCAGCCGGAGCAGGATGTTGGTGCGGCCGAAGAACCAGCCCTGGACGGCGGCGGAGAGGAGGAAGACGCCGACGCAGGCGGTCGCGGTATAGTGGATGATCTGGAGCCAGCTGCCGAGCATCAGCAGGGCCGGGCTGTAGAAGAACATGAACGGCACGATGAAGGCGGCGAGCCCCAGCTTGAAGGCGGTCATCGAGGTCGGCAGTGCCTTGGAGCCCGCGATCGCGGCACCCGCGTAGGCCGCCAAAGCGACGGGCGGCGTGATCGCCGAAACGACGGCGAAATAGAAGACGAAGAAATGCGCTACCAGGGGCTCGATCCCGAGGCGGATCAGCCCGGGTGCGACCACGGATGCCGCCACCGCATAGGCGGCCGTGGTCGGCATCCCCATTCCCAGCATGAGCGAGATGCCCATGGCGAAGAGGATGGCCAGGAACTGGCTGGTGTCGGCGACCGAGAGCAGCAGCGACGAGAAGCGCAAGCCGACGCCGGTGAGGCCGATGACACCGACGATGATGCCGGCACAAGCGCAGACCGCGATGAGCTGGACCGCCATGGTCGAGGTCAGCTGCAAGGCCCGGATGATGCCCATGGGCCCGAGCCAGTGCGGTGTCAGCCAGCTCACTACGATGGCGGCGATGAGCGAGAGCGTGCCGGCGCGAATCACCGAGTAGCCCATGAAGAGCGCACCGATCAGGATCAGGATGGGGCCGAAGAGGTAGACCTGCTTCACCAGCACATCGAAGCGCGGCAGCATGTGCCGCGGCAGGCCCTTCATGCCGGTGCGCTGCGCCTCGAAATCCACCATGAAATAGATCGAGATGAAGTAGAGGACGGCCGGGATGACCGCCGCGGCCGCGATTTCGGTGTAACGAATGCCGGTCACCTCGGCCATGATGAAGGCCCCGGCCCCCATGATCGGCGGCATGATCTGCCCGCCGGTCGAGGCCGCGGCCTCGATGCCGGCGGCACTCTGCGGCCGATAGCCGACCCGCTTCATCAAGGGGATGGTGAGCGAGCCCGTGGCCACCACGTTGCCGGCCGAGGTGCCGTTGATCATGCCCATCAGGCCCGAGGCGAAGATCGCCACCTTGGCGGGCCCGCCGCGCGCGTGGCCGGCCGCGGCAAAGGCGAAGTTGACGAAATAGTCGCCGACCTTGGAGGCCTGGAGAAAGGCGGCGAAGCAGATGAAGAGGATGATGTAGGTCGACGAGACCGCGGTCGTGGGCCCCAGGATGCCGCTGTCGGTGTAGAGATAGCTGAAGAAGCGGGTCACCGGGTAGCCGCGATGGGCGAGAAAGCCCGGCAGCCAGGGACCGATGAAGGCGTAGAGGATGAAGACGCCGGCGATGACGACGAGCGCCAGGCCGGCGAGCCGCCGGGTCGCTTCGAGGATCAAGAGCACGCCGGCGAGCGAGACCCAGAAATCACCGGGCGTCGGCGCCACGCCGGCCCGGAACTGGAGGGCTGCGAGGTTGAACAGGAGGTAGGCCGCGACAGCCCCTGCGGCGGCCGCCATGAGCCAGTCGACGATCTCCACCCGGTCGGTTCGCGCCGGGGCAAGCCAGGCGGTGACGATCGCGAGCATGGTGCCATAGGCCAGCGCCGGTGCCGCGTAGCCGTAGAGCCAGCCCGGCGGGTTCGCCATGCCGGCGAGGTCGCGCAGCAGGAACGGCACGAGCATGGCGATCACGGCCGGCACGATCAGGACTGCCGAGACGACGCGCAGGCCCTGCAGCAACGGTTCCGGCACCTGCCGGCCGTCAGGTGCCCCCGGCGACCGCGGCACGGCCACGGCCATCAGCACGAAGCCGATCATCAGTCCGCCGGCGACGTGCAGGATCCGAAACGTCCAGGTCTCGAGCGGGAAGAGATTGAGAACGATGAGATGGAAGAGGGTGTAGGCGACACCGAACCAGAAGAGCAGCTGGCCGCTCCAGCCGGCCAATGCCCGCTGATTGCCGGAGGCCGGCTCGTCGTCCGTGCCGTGCGCGATAATCGTTTCGTCTTGCGGTTCGGCTTTGGCCACGGGCGCTCTCCCGGCTCGTCCTCACCAACAACTGAAAACGGGCGGGGTCACCCCCGCCCGTCGCTCGCTGCTATTCCTGATAGTCTTCGGGAATCAGCTCCGCCGGGATGTCGAAGCCCCTTTCCTTGTAGTACTGCACCGCCCCCGGGTGGAACGGCAGGAAGGTGTTGTGCACCCAGTTCTCGGGCAGCGTCTCCTCGGCCGCCTGATGGATCTGCACCATGCGGTCGTGGTTATCGAGGACCACCTTCATCACCTCGTAGACGAAGCTCTGCGGCAAATCCTTGTGGGCGATGCCGAAGTTCCACATCGAGACCGAATGCATGGGCTCGGTCTGGGTGGTGTAGGTGCCGGCCGGGATCTCGTAGGCGCTGACCGGGAACTGCTCGACCAGGGTGGCCTGCTCCTCCGGCGTGAAGGCGTAGTAGTTGATGCTCTGCTGCGCCTCGATCTCGCTGTAGACCGCGATCGGCAGCCCCGCGCAGAACGAGAACGCGTCGATCAGGCCGTCGCCAAGCTGACCGCCGAGGTCGGAGGCACCGCCGAACTGGTCGTTGGTCTCGACGCCGAGCGCATCATAGAAGAGCGGCCAATAGGTGCCGCAGGTGCCGCCGCGCGGGCCGTTGCCGACCGTCTTGCCGTCGAGATCGCTCACCGAGGCGATGCCGCTCGAGGCCAGGGCCGCGCCATGGAACTGCGTCTGGTACATCGGGAAGGTGGCGCGGACGTCGCGCATCTCCACCCCCGGCATGATCGGGCTGGTGCCGTCCCACGCCTCGCGCGCCGGGCCCATGGTGGTCATCGCCATCTGCACGTCGTTGGTCTGGGTCAAGGCCAGATTCTGCACCGGGCCGCCCGTGACCTCGGAGCTCGACGGCACGCCGAGCATCTCCTGGATCATGCCGGCCCAGCCGGCGCCGTAGATGAAGAAGGTGCCGCCCTGCGACGCGGTGCCGACCATGATCGACTCCGGCCAGCCCTCGCGATCCTGGGCCTGGGCCACAAGCGAGCCGAACGAGACGGCACCGGCCAGCGCCAGAACACCGAGGCCCGTCATGCAAGACTTGAACATTTGTCTTCTCCCTGTACATTGCGTCCGCCGTGCAAGGACGGCTTGGTAGCACTCGTCATAGCGCAAGATGCAAACGTTGCAACTGGGCAACGACGGCCGGCCGATCAGCCGACGGACTCCAGCAGGCCCTCGAGGAACTCGACCACGGCTGGAGCCGACCAGTCGGCATAGCCGGCATGGCGAAAGACCTCGTTGCCGCTCTGATCGATGACGATGGTCACCGGCAGGCCGCGAACCGCGTAGGGCCCGCTCACCGCCATCACCGGATCCCGCAGCACCTCGAGCCGCTCGGCCCCGACCTCCGCCATGAACGCCCTGAGCGCCTCTGGTCCTGCCCGATCCATGGCCAGCGCCACGACCCGCAGCGGCCGATCCTCGAACAACGCGTCGAGGGCGGCGAGCGTCGGCATTTCCCGCTTGCAGGGCGCGCACCACGTGGCCCAAAAGTTCAAGACGATCACCTCGCCCGTGGTGAGCGCCGCCTTCAGGTCGACCTCGGCACCATCGAGATCCTGGACGGTGACGGCGGCAATCGCGACCGGCGTGCCGGCCTCGGGCTCGATCGCCAGCGCCCCGCCGCCGACGGGAGCACCGGCGACAAGAGCGAGGGCGAGAACGGTCGCAAGAGCTGGCACGAGGCGCATGGCCGGCAATCTCCAGAAAACCGTCGAGGGCGACGAGGACCGAACGGGCGACATGACGGAAAAAGGCAATTCGGCGCGCGATCTCTGGGGCGGGCATTTCGCCACGGGCCCGGCTCCTCTGATGGAGCAGATTAATGCGTCGATCGGCTTCGACAAGCGGCTCTGGCCTCACGATATCGTGGGCTCGAAGGCGCACGCCACCATGCTCGCCGACCAGGGCATTATCAGCGAGGCCGACCGCGACGCCATTCTCGACGGCCTCGATGCGATCGCCCGCGAGATCGAGGCGGGCAGCTTCACCTTCGATCCGGCACTCGAGGACATCCACCTCAATATCGAATCCCGGCTGACCGAAAAGATCGGCGAGCCCGGCCGCCGGCTGCACACCGCCCGCTCGCGCAACGATCAGGTCGCGACCGACTTCAAGCTCTTCGTCCGCGCCGGCATCGATCGCACGCTCGATCACCTCGTTCGCCTCACCGCCACGATCCTGGACCTGGCGGCGGCGCACGCCGCCACCGTGATGCCGGGCTTCACCCATCTCCAGGCGGCCCAGCCCGTGACCTTCGGCCACCATCTCATGGCCTATGCCGAGATGGTCATGCGCGACCACTCGCGCTTCACCGCGGCAAGGCACCGGCTCAACGAGTGCCCGCTCGGCGCCGCTGCCCTGGCCGGCACCAGCTTTGCGATCGATCGCGAGGCCACGGCCCAGGCACTCGGCTTCGACCGGCCGGCGGCGAACTCGATCGATGCCGTCTCCGACCGCGACTTCGCCCTCGACTATCTGGCCTCGGCGGCGATCGCGGCCGTCCACCTCTCGCGCCTCGCCGAGGAACTCGTCCTCTGGTCGACGCCGCAATTCGGCTTCGTCAAGATGAGCGAGGACTTCACCTCCGGCAGCTCGATCATGCCACAGAAGCGCAACCCCGACGCCGCCGAGCTGGTCCGCGGCAAGAGCGGCCGCGTGCTCGGCCATTTGCAGGCGCTCCTGGTCACCATGAAGAGCCTGCCCCTGGCGTATTCCAAGGACATGCAGGAGGACAAGGAAGGGGTGTTCGATACCGTCGACACCCTCGAGCTCTGCCTTGCGGCAACGGCGGCAATGCTGGGCTCGATGCGCGTCGATCCCGCCCGGATGCGGGCGGCGGCCGGCGTCGGCTATACCACTGCCACCGACCTCGCCGACTGGCTGGTCCGGGTCAAGGGTGCGGCCTTCCGCGACGCGCACGGCATCGCCGCCCGGGCGGTCAAGGCCGCCGAGGAGCGGGGGTGCGACCTGCACGAGCTCGACGCGGCCGTGCTGCAGGCGATCGACCCCAGGCTCGACGGCGAGGTGCGCCGGCTGCTCCGGGTCGATGCGTCGGTCGCCAGTCGCACCAGCTATGGCGGCACCGCACCCGAGCGGGTCAAGGAGGCGGTGGCCGCCATGCGCCAGCGTCTGGCCTCGCTCGAGGCCAGTCGATGACCCGCCGTCGGGGGCTGATCGCCCTCCTCCTCGCCGCACCGCTCATGGCCGGCTGTGGCCGGCAGGGCGATCTTCGCCCACCCGACCGGCCGTCGCCACCACCGTCGCCGGCACCGGCCGACGACGCGAGCCCCGAGGATCCCGGTACGTGACGGCCTTCACCTACGCCGCGGGCCAGCTCGCCTGCGAAGCCGTGCAGCTGGAAACGATCGCCGCTGCGGTCGGCACACCATGCTACGTCTATTCCTCGGGCGCCATGCGCGCCCGGCTCCGGGCCTTTCAGGATGCCTTCGCCGAGCGGCCAGCCCTTTTCTGCTATGCCGTCAAGGCCAACAGCCACATCGCCGTGATCCGCACTCTGGCCGCTGCCGGTGCCGGCGCGGACACGGTCTCGGGTGGCGAGATCGAGCGGGCGCTCGCCGCCGGCGTGCCGCCCGAAAAGATCGTCTTTGCCGGGATCGCCAAGACCGACGACGAGATCCGCTTTGCACTCCGCACCGGCATCATGCAGCTCAACGTCGAATCGGTGCCGGAGCTGTTGCGCATCTCGGCCATCGCCAGCGAGCTCGGCACCACGGCACCCGTGGCCCTGCGCATCAACCCCGACGTCGATGCCGGCACGCACAAGAAGATCACGACCGGCCGCAAGGAGGACAAGTTCGGCATCGCCTACGCCGACGCCCCGGCCCTCTACGGCATGGCCGCCGACGTGCCGGGTGTCACCCCGATCGGCGTGCACCTGCATATCGGCTCGCAGATCACCTCGATCGAGCCGTTCGCCATGGCCTACCGGCGCGGCATCGAGCTCTTCACCGAGATCCGCCGATCCGGCATCCCGCTGCGCCGGCTCGATCTCGGCGGCGGCTTCGGCGTGCACTACCACAAGGAGAAACCGATCAGCCCGACCGCCTTCGCGGCCATGGTCCAAGAGCTCACCAAAGACCTCGATGCCGAGCTCGTCTTCGAGCCCGGCCGCGCCCTGGTGGCCGAGGCAGGCGCTCTCGTTGCCAGCGTGATCTACCGGAAGGAAAGCGGCGGTCGGCGCTTCTTGATCCTCGATGCCGGCATGAACGTGCTGATCCGCCCGGCCCTCTACGATGCCTATCACGAGGTGCTGCCGCTCGAAGAACCGGCGGTGGATGCGCATCTCGAGCCCATGGACGTGGTCGGCCCGATCTGCGAGAGCAGCGACATTTTCGGCCGCGACCGCTATCTGCCGCTGCTCGACCAGGGCGATCGGGTGGCATTTCTTTCGGCCGGTGCCTATGGCGCGGTGATGGCATCGGACTATAATTCGCGGTGGAGTGCTGCCGAGGTGCTGGTCGACGGCGAGCATTGGGCGGTGATCAAGCCGGGTCGATCGCCCAGTGTCCAGTTCGCCGACGAGACCATCCCGTCCTGGCTGGGGACGCCGGCCGCCTGAGCCGGCGGCGATGATGAAGGCCCGTGGCAGGCGGGCCGAACCGAAAGGTCGAGTGCATGGCTGATCGTGCCAATCCGCTGGAGACGAGGAGCTTTAACCGCAAGCTCTGGCTCGCCCGCGTCGCCCTCGCCTTCGAACGGCTCTATCCGGCACTCTTCCCCGCCCTCGTCATCATCGCGGCCTTCGTCATCGTCAGCCTTTTCGACCTCTGGCGCAGTCTGCCCGTCTGGCTCCACGTCGTCGCCCTCGCGGGCTTTGCCACGGCCCTGCTCTACAGCCTGTACCGGGCGCGGGGCGCCCTCGTCTGGCCGTCGCGCGCCGCCGGCCTCGCCCGGCTGGAAGCCGACAGCGACGCCCGCCACCAGCCGTTGCGGGTGCTCGAGGACCGGCTGCCCGACGGCCTCGACGATCCGGTGGCGGCGACCCTCTGGCAGCGGCATCGCGAACGGGTGCTGGCCGCCCTCGAGCGGATCCGCCTCGCCCCGCCCCGTTCGGCGATGCCCGGCCGTGATCCCTGGGCGGCCAGGGCACTCGTGCTGCTCCTGCTCGTCGTCGGCGCCGTCGAAGCGCGGGGCGACTTCGGCCAGCGGCTGTTGCGGGCCGCAAGCCCCGGAACGGCAGCAGCGACCGCCGTCCCGGTCGATGTGACGATGTGGGTGACCCCGCCCGCCTATACCCGGCGGCCGCCTTTGACCATCGAGCAGACGCGCCGGATGGAGCGGCTGGACGTGCCGCTCGGCAGCGAGGCCGTGGTCCAGCTGCACAACCTGCCACCAGCGGACGAGCCACGCCCGGACATCCGCTTCAACGGCGAGGCCCTCGATCTCGGCACGCTCGGCGACGCCAGCGGCGAGGCCCGGCTGACGCTCGAGAGCTCGGGTCTTCTGGAGATCATCCCGCAAACGGGGGAGCCCCTGGCGCGCTGGCAAGTGCTGGTGCTGCCCGACATGCCGCCCTCCATCAGCTTCGCCGAGCCACCCCGCGCCACCCATCGCCGGGTGCTGGAACTCGTCTACCAGGCGAGCGACGATTACGGCGTGCGCCGGGTCGCTCTCGACTTCGCCTTGGTCAGCCGGCCGACCGAGGCCGACACGGTGGTCCTCGCCGAGCCGGCCCGTGCCTCTGCCGAGCTTGCCAGCACGGCCTACAGCGATCTGACCGCGCATCCGCTGGCCGGGCTCGAGGTCGAGCTGCAACTCGTGGCGACCGACGGCCTCGGCCAGGAAGGGCGGAGCGAGGCCGTGCGCATGGTGCTGCCGGAGCGCCATTTCGAGCATCCTTTGGCACGCGCGGTGATCGCCGAGCGACGGCGGCTGGTGCACGAGCCGGAAAAGCGAGGCGAGGTGGTCAGCCGCCTCGATCGGCTGGCGGAGAGCGAGCTCGCCGAAGCGGCGGGTACCGCCATCCAGCTCGGCCTCGCCATCGCCGGCTCGCGACTGCGCCAGGCACAAGACGCCGAGGCGCGCCGCTCGGTGGTCGACCTGCTCTGGGAGCTCGCCCTGATGATCGAGGAGGGGACCCTCTCGGTCGCCGAACGGTCGTTGCGCGAGATCCAGGACGCGCTCAAGCGGGCACTCGAGGAAGGAGCACCCGACGAGGAGCTGCAGGCGCTGATGGAGGAGCTCCGGGAGGCGATGGACCGCTATCTCGACGAGCTGACCCAGCAGGCGCTCGAGCAGCTGCGGAACATGCCCGAGAACATGCCGATGCAGCCCATCGACCCGTCGCAGATGGTCGATCGCCAGCAGCTGCAGGAGATGCTCGACCGGGCCGAGGAGATGATGCAGGGCGGGGCGCGCGATCAGGCCCAGGCGATGCTCGAGCAGCTGCAGCAGATGCTGGAGAACCTGCAGGCCGGGATGCCGCAAATGCAGCCCAGCCCGGGCGAGCAGGCGCTCTCGGACCTGCAGCGGATGATCGAGCTGCAGCAGAACCTGCTCGACCGCAGTCACCAGATGCAACAGGGCCAGCAAGGTCAGCAGGGCCAAGAGGGTCAAGAAGGTCAGCAGGGCCAGCAGGGCCAGTCCGGCAGTGGCCAGGCCTCGGCCGAGCAGGAAGCGCTCAGGCGGGCGCTCGGCGAGCTGATGCGGCGGATGGGCGAGGCCGGCATGGACATCCCGCGCTCGCTCGGCCAGGCCGAGATGCAGATGCGCGGTGCCCGCGACGCGCTCGGCGAGGGACAACCGGGCGAGGCGGTCGGCCCGCAGGCGGGTGCCATCGACCTGATGCAGCAGGGTGGTCAGGCGATGCTCGACCAGCTGCGCGAAGAGATGGCGCAGCAGCCGGGTGGCGGCGAGGGCTTCGGCCCACCCTCGATGGCCGGCCAGCGCGACGGCCGCGACCCGCTCGGCCGGACGATGCGCAACGAGGGTGGCTGGGACAGCGAGGGTACGGAGGTGCCGCAGGAGCATGATCTCGGCCGCGCCCGCGATGTCCTGGAGGAGCTCTATCGCCGCTCGCGCGACCTCGGCCGCCCGCAGCACGAGCTCGACTATATCGGCCGCCTGCTCGAGCGCTTCTGAGCCTCGGGCGGTCGCCTAGAGACCGAAGCCGGCGCCGAGGCCGAAGGTGATGCGGTTGCCGAAGAGCCCGAAGCCATAGGTATCGGGGTAGTCGTCCGGGACCAGCCTGCCGACCAGCCGCCAGATCAGGCGTTCGGGATCGCCCTTGGGATCGGCAGCGGCGACGGCGACGGCCCGCTCGCCATCGCAGAAGGCGGCCTTGACGAGTTGGGGGCGCAAGCCGCTGCCGAGCTCGGCTGGATCGCCGCACAAGGGCTCGGGCCCACCGCTGAAATCGAAGACGAAGCGCCGCTCGGCCTCGCCTGTGGCCGTGGCCCGAACCGCGAGCCCGCGCACCCCGCGCTCGACCGCGGCCAGAAGCTCGGCCTCGACCATCGGCGCCTCGCCACGCCAGGTGACCAGGACCGGCCCCTCGGCCGCGGTATCGGCCAGAAGGCGGCGGGCTTCGCGCTGGTCGGATGCGGGGTCGAGCGCCACCTCGGGGGCGCCGGCGCAAGCCGCCAGCAGCAAGGCAGTCAGGAGCGGAGCAGAGGTCGGCAAGCGACACATGCGGCGATCACTCCAGCATCGGCATGAACGGCAGATCGGTCGGCGCCGTCGCGATCCCCGACCGGGTGAGAGCGGCGTGAAGCTGGCCGCGATGGTGCGTCTGGTGATTGAAGAGATGGACCACGAGCAGTGCCCTTGGGCGGCTGACGTCGCGGCCGAGCGACCCCGAATGCCAGGTGAGGTCGCCCTCGAGCCAGTCGGGATCCAGATCCTGCACCCAGTCGACGATCGCCAGGTCGGTGCCACGGCGGGCATCGACGAACTCGGGCCACTCGGCGCAGAGCGTGGTCGACTGGGCGATGCTCGACGCGGCCGGCGGTGCGGTGCCGGCAAAGCGGTGCAGCCAGAGCCGATCGGCCCAGAGCAGGTGATTCATCGTGCCCATGATCGAGCCGAAGAAGAGCCCCTGATCGGCCCGTCGGGCCTGATCGTCGAGCGCTTCGGCGGCACTCAGCACGGCCTCGTTCTGCCAGCGGTTATAGGCTGCCATGGTGCGGGCGAACTCTGTGGTGATCATGCGTCCGGCTCCCTCTTCCGGGCTGCGGTGGTGCCCGCTTCACCTTATCGACCAAGAACCCGCCGCCCGCTAGAGTGGGTGCTCTAACCACAAGACGCGGGAGGGGCATTCATGGCAGCATCAGGGGTTCGCTTCGGCATGCACAGCAGTCTCTGGACGGCGGCCTGGACGAAGGAGGCGGCCGAGCGGGTGGTGCCGACCGCCGCCCGGCACGGGCTCGACGTCATCGAGATCGCCCTCTTGAACCCCGGCGCCGTCGATGCGGCGCATAGCCGGGCCCTCTTCGAGAAGCACGGTGTGGCCCCCACCTGCTCGCTCGGCCTGCCGTTCGAGGCCTGCGCGCCCTTGCATCCCGAGAAGGCCACGGCCTTCCTGCTCGAGGCCCTCGAGGTCGCGCATCGGCTGGGTTCCAACACGCTTACCGGGGTCACCTATTCGACCCTCGGCTACACCACGGGCACGAGCCCGACCGAGGCCGAATACGCCGCTATCGAGCAGGCGCTGAGGCCCGCCGCCCGCCGGGCGGGCGAGCTCGGCATGACGCTCGGGCTCGAGCCCTGCAACCGCTACGAGACGCATCTCCTCAACACCGCCGGGCAGACCGTGGCGCTGATCGAGCGGATCGGCGAGCCGGCGCTGATGATCCACCTCGACACCTACCACATGAACATCGAGGAGAAGGGCTTCAAAAGCGGCATCGAGAAGGCCGGCAAGTACCTCAAATACATCCACCTCTCGGAAAGCGACCGGGGCGTGCCCGGGACCGGCACGGTCGATTTCCCGGCGACCATCGCGGCCCTCGCCGCCACGGGCTTTCAGGGCGATCTCGTCGGCGAGGCCTTCATCAACATGCCGCCGGAGCTCGCCAAGGCGCTTTCGGTCTGGCGGCCGGTAGCCAAGAGTGCCGAGGAGGTGCTCGATCCCGGCATGACCTATCTCAAGCGGCTCGCGGTCGAGCGCGGCCTGGTCGCCGGCTGAGCCAAGATGGCGGCACCCGCCATGCTGCCGCTCGAGGGCTATCCGCGCCGCGCGGGTGCGGAGCTCGTCGAGCGGGCCGAGGCGCTGGCGGCCGAGCTTGCCACGCGGCGGACGGTGCGCGACTTCGCCCCCGATCCGGTGCCGGTCGAGGTGATGGAAGCGGCGATCGGTGCTGCGGCCTCGGCACCCTCGGGCGCGAACCAGCAGCCCTGGCATTTCGCGCTGATCGGCCAGGGACCGCTCAGGGCCGAGATCCGGGCTGCGGCCGAGGCCGAGGAGCAGGCGTTCTATGCGGAGCGCGCGGGCGACGACTGGCTCGAGACCCTGGCACCGCTCGGCACGGACTGGCAGAAGCCCTTCCTCGAGACCGCCCCCTGGCTGCTCGCCGTTTTCGCCGAGCGCTACGGCCTCACCGCCGACGGGCAGCAGCAGAAGCACTACTATGTCGCGGAATCGGTCGGCATCGCCACGGGCCTCCTGCTCGCCACCCTGCATCACGCGGGCCTTGCGACCTTGACCCACACCCCCTCGCCCATGGGCTTTCTCAATCGCCTCTGCGGCCGGCCGCTGCGCGAGAAGCCCTATCTCCTCCTGGTCGCCGGCTATCCGGCCGTCGATGCGCGCACCCCGGCGGCGGCCCGGGTCAAAAAGCCCTTGGCACAGGTGCTGAGCCGGCTTTAACCAGTCGTTAGAGGTTGAGCACCAAGGGAGACAGACGCAGCAATGCGGGCGGAGCCGCGACCATCGATCACGGCCGCTGCGAGCCCGGCCCTTAGGGCCGCGATCGAGCGGGCGGCAGTGCCGGTGACCCTCGAGCCCGGCAGGGTGCTGTTCAACCAGGACGACGCGGCGGACGCGCTCTACATCCTCGACCAGGGCGAGATCGAGATCAGCGTGCTGTCGCCCGGCGGGCGCAAGCTCGGGCTCGAGATCATCACCCCGGGCGAGATCTTCGGCGAGATCGGCCTCTTTGCCGGCAGGCGCACCGCGAGTGCGACCGCCCTCGGGCCGGCACGGTTGCGCCGGGTGCGCCGCGCCGATCTCCTGGCGGCGATCAAGAGCGAGCCCGATCTGGCACTGCAGTTCATCGACATTCTCTGCGAGCGCTTGCGAATCATCAGCGAGAAGCTGGAGGATCGCTGGTTCTTGCCACTGGCGACCCGCCTCGCCCGTCGCCTGCTGCATCTCGCCGAGAAGCTCGAGGCCGCCAATGGCCGCATCCCGGTCTCGCAGACCGATCTCGCCGACTTCGCCGGGGCGACGCGCGAATCCGTAGCCCGCACGCTTGCACTCTGGCGCGGGCAGGGCTGGGTCAAGCTCTCGCGCGGGGCCATTCAGATCCTCAACCGGACCGCACTCGAGGCGCTGGCCGCGTCCGAAGACGAATAATCCCCAAGTTTTTCTGCTGTGTAACCTCGCTTACAGAACAGCTTTCTGAAAATGACGATGGTCGGGTCGTCATCCGGGAGCAAACGACGCGCTCGGACGGGTGGCCGGAAGCGCCAACAGCCAGCGAGGACACGCATCATGCCGAACCGATACAGACGTCTCGCCACCCTTCTGCCGATCGCAGCGATCGGTTTTCTGGTCGCCGAAGATCTCGCCACCGCCGAGGACATGCAGGGACCCGCGAGCGTCGCCGGCGCCACGACCGTCGATGCCGCACCGCATGGCCGCGGCGCCAGGTCGGACTACGCTTGGCGCACGGATGCCGCGATCTCGATCGCGGCCGACGTCACGGCCAGGACGGGCTACCCGCGGCGGCCGAGCACCCGCTCGCTGCCGCAGCCCGAGAACAGCCTGGCCGTGGCGGGCGAAGAGCCGCAAAGCATCGGCCCGCGAGGCGCCCGCGGCTGAGGCATAGCCGAAGCGATCCGGCCAGCCTCAGGGCCAGCGATCGCCAGCCGAGACGTGGGGAGGGCCCGTTCCTCCCCACCCACGCGGCCGCGCCCATGGCACCAGGCGCACCGGGCCCCCGCGCAATGATGCTGGCAGCACGGGCGGACTCGTGGCAGCTTGCCGCCGTGATGACCCGCCCGACCACCGACACCGCCGCCGGAACCGTCCTCGTCGACGCGCGAGGTCTGTCCTGCCCCTTGCCGCTGCTCGAGGCACGCCGCGCCCTGCAGCTGGCACCGCCCGGCACGACGCTGATCGTGCTCGCCACCGATCCCGCGGCACCTGCAGATTTCGCCGATTTCGCGCTGGCCCGCGACTTCGACCTCGAAGAGGAAACCGGCGCCGACGGTGTCTTTCGCCTGACCTTGCGCCCACCCTGCGACTGAAGTGCTCCTGATCGACGCTAGTCGACGAAGTCGCGGATCGCCCTGAGGAAGCGCTCGCCGTAAAGACCCTGCTTGGTCTCGCCGACCCCGTCGACGGCGAGAAAGCCCGCCGGATCCAGCGGCCGCTTCTGCGCCATGTCGGTGAGCGTGGCGTCGCTGAAGACGACATAGGCCGGCTTGTCGATCTCGCGTGCGATCTCCAGGCGAAGCGCCTTCAGGGCTTTCAGGAGGTCGGCATCGGCGGGTGCAAGACTGGCTGCCGGTGCCGCCACGCCGTTGGCTGGCCGCCAAGCTTTGGCGGGCTTCATCTTCGGCGGTGCCAGATCGAGGGCGATGGTCGCCTCGCCCGCCAGGATCGCCGCGGCCCCGCGCCCCGGGCGAAGGGCACCGTGGCCGGCGATATCGACCTCGATCACGCCCGACGCATAGAGCTGGCGGATGGCGCCCTTGAGCACGCGCTTGTCCATGGTCCGTGCGACACCATAAACCTCGAGCCGATCGTGGCGGAACTGGGCCACCTTCGCCGTCTGCTCGCCGGTCAAGACATCGATCAGGTGCGCCTGGCCGAAGCGGGCATCGGTAGCGTGAATCGCGGCGAGCAACGATCGGGCGAGGCCCGTGGCATCGGCGAGATCCGGCGGCTCCAGGCACCGATCGCAACAGCCGCAGGGCGGCGCCGTCTCGCCGAAATAGCCCAAAAGTGCCTGCTTGCGGCAGCCGCTCGTCTCGGTGAACGCCAAGAGCGCATCGAGCCTGCGATGCTCGACCCGCTTTTGCGCGTCGGTCGCGGTCCCGTTCTCGATCAGCCAGCGCCGCCTGCGAATATCGTCGAAACCATAGAGCATGATGGCTTCCGCCGGCTCACCGTCGCGCCCGGCCCGGCCGATCTCCTGGTAATAGGCCTCGAGATTGCCCGGCAGATCGAGATGCACGACGAAGCGGATGTCCGGCTTGTCGATCCCCATGCCGAAGGCGATGGTGGCGACCACGATGAGATCGGGCTCGGTCAGGAACCGGTCGAGCAATTCCTTGCGCAAGGCCCCGTCGAGCCCGGCATGGTAGGCCACGGCACGATGGCCCGCGGCCTCGAGGTTGGCCGCGGTCTCCTCGGTGGCTTTCCGCGCCAGGCGATAGACGATCCCCTGTTGGCCCGGAAACCGCGCCAGGATGTCCAAGAGCTGGCGCTCCGGCCGATCCTTCTCCATGACCGTGAGCTTGATGTTCGGCCGATCGAAACCGTGCACGAACACCCGGGCCTGGCGATCCTTGAAGAGCTGCGAGGTGATGTCCTCGCGCGTCACCCGATCGGCTGTGGCGGTGAACCCGGCCACAGAGGCCTGCGGATAGCGGGCGGGCAATGCTGCCAGATTGCGGTAGTCGGGGCGGAAATCATGGCCCCACTGGCTCACGCAATGCACCTCGTCGACGATGATCTGCCCCACCGGCAGCCGGTCGAGCGCCGCCTGCAGGCGTTCCGTGCCCAAGAGCTCGGGCGAGAGATAGAGGAGCTTGAGCCGCCCCTCCTTGATCGCCTGCCAGATCCGGGCCCGCTCGCCCCGATCGACGCCGCTGTGCACGGCGGCGGCCTCGACACCCAGGAGCCTGAGCTGGGCCACCTGGTTGTCCATCAGCGCAATGAGCGGCGAGACGACCAGCGTCAGCCCCGGCTTCATCACCGCCGGCAGCTGGTAGCAGAGGCTCTTGCCGCCGCCGGTCGGCATCACCGCCAGGAGATCCTCGCCGGCCAGGAGGGCCTCGACGATCTCGCGCTGGCCCGGCCGGAAGTCGTGGAAGCCGAACACCCGCAGCAGGGCAGCGTCCAGGGCGCCGTCGGTCGTCTCGTCCAGTCGGGGTGCGGTCGCGGCGGCCAAGGGTGCTCCGGATTGCCTAGGGGTCATCGGATAGCAGCTCCGGACGGTCGATTGCCAGGAAAACCACCCGCGGCGACGCTGGCACGGCCCCGGTCTTTCGCGTAAACGAGGCCGACACGAGGACGAGGACGGCAGGAGGAGCAAGCCCGCATGACCAATGTCGCGGTGGTCGGCTCGCAATGGGGCGATGAAGGCAAGGGGAAGATCGTCGACTGGCTGAGCGAGCGCGCCGACGTGGTCGTCCGCTTCCAGGGCGGCCACAACGCCGGCCATACGCTCGTCGTCGATGGGGTGACCTACAAGCTGAGCCTGCTGCCGTCCGGCGTCGTCCGCCCGGGCAAGCTCTCGATCATCGGCAACGGTGTGGTCATCGACCCCTGGGCACTGCTCAACGAGATCGAGACGGTGCGCGGCCAGGGGGTCGCGGTCGGCTCGGAGACGCTCAGGATCGCCGAGAACGCGACGCTGATCCTGCCCTTCCACGGCGAGCTCGACCGGGCGCGCGAGGAGGCCCGGGCCAAGGCCGAGGGCGGTGCCGGCAAGATCGGCACCACCGGCCGCGGCATCGGCCCCGCCTACGAGGACAAGGTAGCACGCCGCGCCATCCGCATCTGCGATCTCGCCGACGAGAACGTGCTCGAGCAGAAGCTGGTCGAGCTCCTCCTCCACCACAACGCGCTCAGGCGCGGCTTCGGTGTCGACGAGATCGACGGCGAAGCCCTCCTCGACCAGCTGCGCCAGCTCGCTCCCCGGCTCCTGCCCTTCGCCGAGCCCGTCTGGCTCCGCCTCTCGGAGCTCAGGCGCGCCGGCCGCCGCATCCTCTTCGAAGGGGCGCAAGGGGCGATGCTCGATGTCGACCACGGCACCTACCCCTTCGTCACCTCGTCCAACACGACGGCCGGCATGGCCGCCACGGGCTCGGGCGTCGGCCCGGACACGGTGGGCTACGTCCTCGGCATCACCAAGGCCTACACCACCCGCGTCGGCTCGGGGCCGTTTCCGACCGAGCTTACCGACGAGATCGGCAACCGGCTGGGCGAGCGCGGCCGCGAGTTCGGCACGGTGACGGGCCGCAAGCGCCGTTGCGGCTGGTTTGACGCCGTCCTGGTCCGCCAGGCGGTCAAGATCGGTGGCATTCGCGGCCTGGCGCTGACCAAGCTCGACGTCCTCGACGGCTTCGACACGCTCAAGATCTGCACCGCCTACAACCTCAACGGCCAGACCCTCCACCACCTGCCCGCCGGGATGGCGGCACAAGCGGGGGTCAAGCCGATCTACGAGGAGCTCAAGGGCTGGCAGGACAGCACGGCCGGGGCCAGGAGCTTCGCCGAGCTGCCGGCTGAAGCCGTCAAATATGTGAAAAGACTGGAGGAGTTGGTCGAGGCACCGGTTGCACTCCTGTCCACGAGCCCGGCCCGAGACGACACGATCCTGGTCACCGATCCGTTTGCCGACTAACAATGCTAGCTCTCGTATTTGGTTTATTGCGTTGCGTTAATCTCGCTAGAGGCTAACAAGCATCCGTTTTGCGGATAGTTCGCCTGTTGTAGCACCCGCGAATAGGGCAAATGTCTCGATTATTTTTTCGCCAAGAACGCTTGTCGGCTCGTTTCTCCAGTGTTATGTTTCAACTGGGAGTTGGGGAATTCGTGAAACGCTGAAGCACCGTTCGGACGGGCCCGTGTCCTGATCCGACGCAAGGGAGTGCGGCCGTGCATGGGCGACGCGCCGGGCGCTGGCGGCATAGCATAAGCGGTCTCGTGGCGGCCGAGATGCGTTGGCCTTGGCCCGATGGGCTGCGTCCGGGCGAGCGGGCCCGGGTCGCCCTGGTCAGCGGCCTCGTCTTCCTCGCCGTCTTTCACCCTTTCATGCAGTTCGCGAGCGCGTTCGATACCGGGGGACCTGCCAGCCTCTTCTTCCCGATCGCCGGCCTCTGCTTTGTCTTCGGCTTTCTCCTCGGACCCGCCTACCTGCCGGTGCCGATCCTCGCGGTCATCGGCAGCGACGCGCTCCTGACCAACGAACTCGACAGTGCCGTCGTCCTGCATATCGTCCGGCAAACGCTGCTCTATGGCGGGGCCGGCATCCTCATGCGGCTCTATCGGGTCCGGCACGCTGCCGCCGCCATCTCGGCCCGGCTCGGCTGGTTCCTCGGGATTGCCGCTGCCGCGGTGGTCGCCAATCTCATGGCCGCACTGCCCATGTTCGCCTGGGCGGGCTCGCTCCGCCCGGGCGATGTCCTGACCGCTGCCCTGACCTTTTTCCTCGGCGACCTGAGCGGTCTCCTGCTCGTCGTGCCACCGACCCTCTTGCTGGTGGATCGCCTCATCGAGCGCCGGCAGGACCGGCGCCACAGCCATAGGCTCACCCCTCGCGATTGGCTGGTCTTGGCAGCCCTCTTCGGCGCCGCTGCCATCTTCGTGCTCTTTGCGATCATCGGCTTCGTTCATGATGGCGGCATCCCGGCCGCGATGACGCCGGCCCTCCTGCCGATCCTGATCGGTGCCATGCTCTTCGGCCATGCGGTCGGCGTCGGTCTCTTCAGCCTCGCCGCCGCCCTCCTGCTCGCGGTCAGCGCGCTGGTCGCCGATGCGCCGAGTGTCGTCGCCCTGCAGACGGTCCTCATCGTCTGCTGCATCGCCACGCTCATCGTGGGTGCCGCCACCAGCGATCGGGCCCGGCTGATCGCCAGGCTCGATGCCTCGGTCGCCGAGCGCACCCGCCAGCTCGATGCCAGGAACGCGGTGCTCACCCGCTTCAATGCCGAGCTGCGCGCCGTCGCCGTGACCGACCACCTGACCGGCCTCGCCAACCGTCGGGGATTCGAGGCCGAGCTTCGCCAGCGACTCCTCCCGGGCGACGCGGGCCTCGGTCTTTTGATCCTCGACATCGACCGCTTCAAGCGGATCAACGACCAGCACGGCCATGCCACCGGCGACCAGGCGCTGGTCCATGTCGCCCGGCTCCTCCAGGCGGGCCTGCGCCGCGGCGATTTCCTTGCACGGGTGGGTGGCGAGGAGTTCGCGGTGCTCTGTGCGGCGGCCGATGCCGACCAGCTCCACGAAGTGGCCGAGCGGCTGCGCCGCATGGTCCGTGCCGCCCCCCTTCGCCTCGCCGAAGCCGGCGAGCCCTTGGTCATCAGCATCAGCGTCGGTGGCATGCCGGCCGGACCGGACGACGACATGGACAGCCTGCTCAGGGGCGCCGATCGTGCCCTCTATGCGGCCAAGCGCGCCGGCCGCGACCGCTCGCGGATCGCCAGCCCGCCCGACCGCGAGCCGGCCGCCGCCGCGTCAGGTTGAACCGCGCCGCACCCGGCCGAGCCGATCGACGAGCCCGGCGATCACCGCCACCCGTTCGGCATTGTCCGCGGCGACCCGCCCGTCGCCGTGCAAGGTCGAATTCTCGAAGCCGACCCCGAGATCACCGCCCGGGGCCGCGGCCACCGCCGGGCACGCCGTCTCCTTGCGCCCGAACGCACAGACCATCCAGGGATCATCGCGCTGGTGCCGCTCGAGAAAGCCGAGGAGTGCCCGCGGCTCGACGACCTCGCCAGGTGCCAGATAGCGGCCGAGCACGAAGAGCACGTGGCGCAGTGCCGCCGGCACGACCCCCGCCGACCGCAAGGCCGCGAGCCGATCCAGCTCCGCGGGCTCATAGAGAATGAGCTGCGGCTCGATCCCGCTCTCGATCAGCCAGGCGAAGAAATCGCGCGCGGCAGCATGGTCGTCACCTTCGGGAACCAGCTCGCGCAGCGCCAGCGACACCCCGTCCGGCCGCAGCGCCAGTCCGCGAACGGCCGCCGTCTGCTCGGCTGCCGTGTAGCGACCCACGGCCTCGGTCGTGGCCTGCAGAAAAAGCCCATCGCCGACCGCATCGCGCACCGCCTCGATGGAGCGGGCATAGATCTGCGGATCGAGCGTGTGGGCCCCGCCCTCGTCCCGCGCATGAAGATGGATCGCCGTCGCCCCGGCCACCCTGCAGGCAGCCGCCGTCGCCGCCACCTCGGCAGGCGTGATCGGCACTGCGGGATGCTCCCCCTTGCCCTTCCGCGCCCCATTGGGCGCCACCATGATGCGACAGGGCCGATCGAGGTCAGGGCGCATGGGCATTCGGACCAAAGGCAGACGTTGCGGAAAGCCGCGGGGAGCTTACCAAGTCTGCGAGACTGCGGCAAAGCCGGCTCCGGCCAACCTGGTCCGTGCCCGAATCGATCGATCCGCTGATGCACTTTTCAAACGCAGGAAATTGACTTGCATGTCAATCGACGACGTGCTGATACGACTCGCCGAAGCTGATCGGCTCGTGCCGCTGCCGCACTCGGTGCCCAGGGCCGAGCAGTGTCGGGCCGTTTTCCTCGGGTCTGCTTTGCATCAGCAGATTTTGCAGTCGGCCAGCCTCGACATCGACGAGATGCGGGCTGCTCATCTCCTGGCCGATCTGCAATCATTCGCCGAAGGCATGGATGTGGGGGTGCCGGGTTTCCTCGAGCCGTTGAGTGGTCGACGCGATGGTGTTTGGGAGATCAGACGACGGAAGCCACGACCATCGCTTCGCTTCTTCGCCCAGTTCGGCCGACGCGACGTACTCGTCCTGACGCACGCGATCACCCGCAACGCCTTGGCTGGCCGCAGCGATCCGGCATGGCGAACGGAAATACGCCGGGCGAGGTTTCTCTGGCGCCAGCTGCTACCCGACCACGCACCCTTGATCGGAGGGAAGATCAGTGACTACCTCTCGCCCCCTTTCCACCTCGACATCAGCGGCGACGTCCGACAAGGCGACCCCGACCTCGCTTCCGTCGACCGCCTTTGAACGCGTCCGTTCTCGTCAGCTCTTTCGCAATCACGTCCACGACCAGATCGTGCGGCTCTTCTTGGAGCAGCAAGAGCAACAAGGCCTCACGCAAAAGGTGATCGCCGAACGAATGGAGGTTCACCCCAGCCGGATCAATCGCCTGCTCGCCGATCCCGCCAACCTCACGCTCGACACGATCAGCGATCTCTTGCTCGCCATGAATGCCATGATGATCTGCGAGGCGCATCACCTCGAGGAAATGCTGACCAAAACGGTCACGCCGGAGATCGCCACCCTTCTGGCCTCGATCCCTGCCGTCGAGCCGAACAAAGCCGGCGGTGCCGCGCCGCGCAACGACCTCCGGCCTCGCCCAAAAGCAGTAGCTCCGGACCGGTAGCCGCTGCTTCTTGCGGCGATCCCTAAAGCGAACCGATCGCCTGGTCCACCGCCCGGCCGAGCTTTTCCGTTATCTCGGCCACATGACTGTCGTCGATGATGAAGGGGGGGCGAGGAGGATGTGATCGCCGTGCTGGCCGTCTATTGTGCCGCCCATCGGATAGCACATCAAGCCTTTGGCCATGGCGGCCTTCTTGACCCGGGCGTTGACCGCCAGGGCCGGATCGAAGGGGGTCTTGGTCGCCCGGTCCTCGACCAGCTCGAGCCCGCGAAAGAGCCCGCGGCCCCGGATCTCGCCCACATGCCGATGATTGCCGAAACGCTCGGTGAGGCTCGCCTCCAGCCTGTCGCCCATGGTCACCACACGCTCGAGCAGCCCCTCGTCCTCGATCGCCTGCTGCACGGCGAGACCGGCAGCACAGGCCGTCGGATGGCCCATATAGGTGTGGCCGTGCTGGAAGAAGCCCGAGCCGTCGCGGATCGCGGCCACGATCGTCTCGTGCACCAGCGTCGCCCCGATCGGCTGGTAGCCGGCACCCAGGCCCTTGGCGACGCAGATCATGTCCGGGGCGACGCCCTCCTGCTCAGAGGCGAAGAGCGTGCCGGTCCGGCCCATGCCGCACATCACCTCATCCAGGATGAGGAGGATGCCATAGCGGTCGAGGATCTCGCGGATCGCCTTGAAGTAGCCCGGGACCGGCGGCACGGCGCCCATCGTCGCACCCACCACGGGCTCCGCGATGAAGGCAATCACCGTCTCGGGGCCAACCTCTTGGAGATGCGCCTCGAGCTCGGCCGCGAGCCGCTGGCCGAACGCCTCCTCGCTCTCGTCGGAGCGCTTCTCGCGATAGGTGTAGCAGGGCGTCAGGTGATCGACATCGATCAGAATCGGCTCGAACTGCTTGCGGCGCCACTGATTGCCGCCCACGGCCAAGGCACCCAGCGTGTTGCCGTGATAGCTCTGTCGCCTGGCGACGAAGCGGCGTCGTTCGGGCTCGCCGATCTCGAGATAGTACTGGCGCGCCAGCTTGAGCGCGGCCTCCACCGCCTCCGACCCGCCCGAGACGAAATAGACCTTGTCCATGCCGGCCGGCGCCTTGGCGATCAGCTTGTCGGCCAGGGCCTCGGTGGGCTCGCTCGTGAAAAAGCCGGTATGCGCATAGGTCAGCCTGTCGACCTGGTCCTTGATCGCCCGGGTCACCGCCGGGTGGCAGTGGCCGAGGCAGGAAACCGCAGCCCCGCCCGAGGCATCGAGATAGCGCCTGCCCTCGCTGTCGACGACATAGACCCCGTCGCCCCGGACCGCGGTCGGGTAGGTCTGCCGCAGATGGCGGTAGAAGACACGGCTCATCGGTGGTCTCCCCTCGGGCCGAGCCTGCTGCTCAGAGCAGATAGGCGTTCAGGTCCTGCTGCACGGCCGCGGTCAGCTCGTCGTCGAGCTGCACCAGAAGATCGCCGATCAGCCGGCTGGCCTCGGCGTCCCGCGCCATCACCGAGGTGTTGCGCAGGATCGGCCGGCGACGCTGCACCTCGACCTGGACGGAGATCTGCTCGAGCCCGTCCGCCCCCATCACCGCCAGCCGCACCCGGACCAGCGCATCGAGCACCCGGTCCGGGGCGCGGGTGATGGTCTCGCGCAACGTGCCCTCGAGCTCGAGCTCCTGCTCCAGCAACCGGGCCTCCTCGATCGTCACCTGCAACCAGCCCGTCCCCATCCCGGTCTGCAGCCGGGCATCGAGAAACTCCTTTGTGGCCTCGGCCAGGCGCTCGCTGCGCTCACGATCGCGAAAGCCGGTGGTCGGCGGCAGCGACGTCGCATCCTCGACCGCGAGCTCGGCCACATTGAAGAGCAAGGGCGGCTTCGTGCTCGTGGCATCGATCGGCTCGCGCAGCTCTGGGCCGGTGCAGGCGGCGAGCGCCAGCACGACCAGGGTCGGCAACAGGGTCTTGGGGCTCAATGCAGGGAATCCTCGAAGAGGGCCGCGATGTCCGCAGTGGTGAACCGATAGACGCGGCTGCAAAACTCACACGTCACCACGACCTTGCCAGTTTCGTCCTGCATCGCCAAGACCTCGTCGCGCTCGAACCGCTTGAGCATGCCCTCGACCCGGTCGTCGTCGCAGGAGCAGCCGAAGGTGAGATCGAGCGACTCGAAGACCCTGACCCCGTCCTCGTGGAAGAGCCGGAAGAGCAGGGTGTCGGGGCCGAGTCCAGGATCGAGCAACTCGGCGTCGGAGAGGGTCTCGAGCAAGAGCATGGTCCGCCGCCAGTCGTCCTCGCGCTCGGCCGCGGTCACCGCCCCCTCGCCCGGCATCGCCTGGACGATCACCGCGGCCGCCCGCCAGGTCTGGGCGTGCTCGTCGAAGCCCACGGCCGAGCGAATCCCGGTCGGCACCTGCTCCGACTGATGAAAATAGGCGAGCATGCTGTCCTGCAGCGAGCGCCCGTCGAGCTGGACGATACCCTGATAGGTTTCGCCGCCACTGGCCGCCTGGTCAACCGTTAGCGCCATGAGCCCGTCGCCGACGAGCTCCGCAAAGCCCGCAGCCGCGTCGATCTCGGCCGCCTCGAAGCTGGCATAGCCGCGCATCTGGCCGTCATTGGTGACATCCGCCACCATGAGGCGAACGGGACCCTGGCCGCGAATCTGCAAGGAGAACCGACCGGCGAACTTGAGCCCGCCGGCGAGCCCACCCGCCAGCACCAAGAGCTCGCCCAGAAGATCGGAGACCGGCTTGGGATAGGCGTGCGCCTTCAAGACCGTGTCGACGGCATCGCCGAGCCGGACCAGGCGGCCGCGCAACTGCGAGTTCTCGAGCTGGAACGGGCGCAGCACATCGAGGCGGGACGGTTGCAACAGGCTCATGGACCGAGGTTAGCCGCCGAGGCACCAGGCGAGAATGGCCTTTTGCGCGTGCAGGCGATTCTCCGCCTCGTCGAACACCACGCTCATCGGCCCGTCGATCACCTCGGTCGTGACCTCCTCGCCGCGATGCGCCGGCAGGCAGTGCATGAAGATCGCCCCGGGCTCGGCTGCCTCCATCAAGGAGCGGTCGACGGTGAAGGGCTCGAGCAGGCGGTGCCGCCGCTCGGCATCGGCGTCGCCCATCGAGACCCGGGTGTCGGTGATCACCGCATCGGCCCCGGCGACCGCGGCATAGGCGTCGTGGGTCACCTCGATCCGACCCTGATGCGCCCGGGCCCAGGCCAGGACCCCGGGATCGGGCGACAGCTCGCGCGGGCAGGCGATGGCGAGCTCGAAATCGAAGCGCACGGCGGCATGGATGAACGAGGTCACGACATTGTTGCCATCGCCGGACCAGGCGAGGCGCTTGCCGCGAATGGGCCCTTTGTGCTCCTCGAAGGTCATGACGTCCGCCATGATCTGGCAGGGGTGCGAGCTGTCGGTGAGCCCGTTGATCACCGGTACCGTGGCATGCCGGGCGAGCTCCAGCAGCTTCGCGTGCGCATCCGTGCGGATCATGATGCAATCGACATAGCGCGACAGCACCGCTGCCGTGTCCGCCACCGTCTCGCCACGGCCGAGCTGCATCTCCTTGCCCTGCAGCACGATGCTCCGGCCACCCAGGTCACCCACCCCGACCTCGAAGGAGACGCGGGTCCGGGTCGAGGGCTTCTCGAAGACCAGTGCTACGGTCTTGCCGGCGAGCGGCCGGTCGGCCGACTCGTCGCCCTTCATCACCTTCGCTGTCTCGATGATCTGCCGCAGCACACCACCCTCCAGATCGGCGAGATCGAGGAAATGCCGCGGGTCGCTCATGCGGCAGCCGCCCGACAGCAGGCCTCGATGGTCTCCAGCGCCTGGTCGATCTCGGCTTCGCTCACGGTCAAGGGCGGCAGGAGCCGGACGATGTTGTCGCCCGCCGGCACGGTCAGGAGCCCCGCCGCCCGCAGCTCGGCCGCCACCTCGAGATTGCTCCGCCGCGGCTTGAGCCCGACCATCAACCCGACCCCGCGCACCAGCTCGAAGGCATCGGGGTGCCTGGCGACGAGCGCTTCGGCCCGCTCGCGCAGATAGGCGCCGCGCGCCGCCACGGTCTTCAGGAAGTCCGCCTCGAGCATGACGTCGAGCACCGCATTGGCGACCGCAGACGCCAGGGGATTGCCGCCGAAGGTCGAGCCGTGGGTCGAGGTCGTCATGCCGGAGGCCGCCCGGGCCGTGGCGAGGCAGGCGCCGATCGGAAAGCCGCCACCGAGGCCCTTGGCGAGGCCCATGACGTCCGGCGTCACCCCGAAATGCTGGTGCGCGAAGAGCTGGCCGGTCCGGCCCATGCCACACTGCACCTCGTCGAAGATCAAGAGGATGTCGTGCCGGTCGCAGAGCTCGCGCAGGCCCTCGAGACAGACCTGGGGAAGGGGCCGGATACCGCCCTCGCCCTGGATGGGCTCGATCAGGATGGCCGCTGTCGCGTCGGTGACGGCAGCCTCCAGGGCGGCGTGATCGCCGAACGGCACGTGGTCGAAGCCGGGGAGCAGAGGAGCGAAACCCTCGATCAGCCGGGTGCCGCCGGCCGCCGAGATGGTCGCCATGGTCCGGCCGTGAAAGGCGCCCTCGAAGGTGATGATCCGGTTGCGCTCGGGCTGGCCGCGGTGGAAGTGGAAGCGCCGGGCCATCTTGATGCAGGCCTCCATGGCCTCGGCCCCGGAATTGCACAAGAAAACCGTCTCGGCGAAGGCGTTGGCGACCAGCCGGTCGGCGAGCCGCTCGAGCTCGCCGATGCGAAAGAGGTTGGAGACGTGCCAGAGCCTGGCCGCCTGATCCTGCAGGGTCTCGACCAGATGCGGGTGGCAGTGGCCGAGCCCGTTGACGGCGATACCGCTGGTGAAATCGAGAAAGCGGCGGCCGTCGGTGGTCCAGAGCCAGCTGCCCAGGCCGCGCTCGAAGACGAGGTCGATCCGGTTGTAGATCGGCAACAGCGACGGAATGGCGGCGTTCTGGCTCATTTCTGACGGATCCGGCTCGGGGACGTGCGGTACATGACGCCTGGCACCGCCGCCGTCAACGCGACGGGATTGGTACCACGATCAGGCCTTGAGCTTGTAACCTAGGCGGACCAATCGCCAGGCAAAGAACCAAAGTGCCCCATTGACCAGGGCCAGGAAGCCGGCAGCCGCCAGGACATGGCCGTCCGAATGCCCGGTGAAGCCGTAGCGGACCCCGTCGATCAGGTGAAAGAACGGATTGGCCAGTGCCACCCCGTGGAACAGCTCGGGCAGCCGGTCGATCGAGTAGAACGTGCCCGACAGGAACGAGAGCGGGGTGATGACGAAGTTGGTGACCGCCGCCATGTGGTCGAACTTCTCGGCCCAGAGAGCCGCGAGAAAGCCCAGGATCGAGAGCAGCAGCGAGGCCATCAGGCTGAAATAGAGAATGGCCCAGAGATGGTCGGGGCGCATGTCGGCAAACGGGATCATGCCGAGCCAGACCACGGCACCCACCAGCATGCCGCGGGTGACGCCGCCCATGACCACGCCGAAGAGGAGCTCGCCCGCCGAGAGCGGTGGCATCAGATAGTCGACGATGTTGCCCTGCACCTTGGCGATCATGATCGAGGACGAGGTGTTGGCAAACGCGTTCTGGATGATCGCCATGACGATGAGGCCGGGGGCGAGGAAATCGATGAAGGCCACGCCCTCGACCGCCGGCCGGTCGGCCCCGATGGCGAGCGTGAAGATGGCGAGAAAGACCAGCGTGGTGATCACCGGGGCCAGCACGGTCTGGGTGATCACCTTGATGAACCGGCGCACCTCCTTGACGTAGAGAGTCCAGAGCCCGATGACGTTGATGTCGCCAATGGTGCCGAAGGTGGAGGTGCCGGGGCCGACCCCGAGGGTCGCCGCCGTCTCCGGTGCGTCGTGCGGCTCGCTGCGCAAAGATCGTGTCCGAATGCCGAATGAGGGCGCAGATCTAGGCGCAGCCGGCGGCGAAGTCGAGAGCTGCACCGCAAACCCTTTGACAGGCGGCGGGCCTGCCGCTAGACAGCCCGGGCCGGCCACGGGCATCCCTGGCCGAATTGTCGTTTGCGCGCATTTGCTTCGTGCACGGCCGGCGACGCCGCATCACCCCAACAGCTGCACCTAGGGCCCATGACCAAGCGTATTCAGGCGAAGAACAAGATCTGCCGCCGGCTCGGCGTCAATCTCTGGGGACGGACCAAGAGCCCCCTGGCCCGGCGCGATTACGGGCCCGGCGAGCACGGCCAGAAGCGCCGCAAGATGTCGGACTACGCCAATCAGCTCGCCGCCAAGCAGAAGCTGAAGAAGTACTACGCCAACATGACCGAGAAGCAGTTCCGCCGCGCCTACGAGGAGGCGAGCAGCCAGCGGGGCGACACCGCCGAAACGCTGATCGGCCTGCTGGAGCGCCGGCTCGACATCACCATCTTCCGCTGCAACTTCGTGCCCACGGTGTTCGCCGCCCGGCAGCTGATCAATCACGGCCACGTCATGGTCAACGGCAAGCGGGTCAGCATCCCGAGCTACCGGCTGCGCGAGGGCGACATCATCGAGCTCAAGCCGCGCGCCCAGACCATGCCGATGGTCATGGAATGCGTCGCCCGCCCGGAGCGCGACGTGCCCGAGTACCTCACCGTCGACAACAAGGCGATGAAGGGCCAGTTCGTCCGCGTCCCCAAGCTCGCCGACGTGCCCTACCCGGTGCAGATGGAGCCCAACCTCGTGATCGAGTACTATTCGCGCTGAGGTGACGACGGCGCCACCCGGCAAGATCCGGCGACACGAAAGAGCCGGGCCGAGCCTCGGTCGGCGCTGCCTGCTGGGGGGGATGGCCACGGCCGGCCTGCTGCTGTTCGGCCGCAGCGCCAGAGCCGATTGTGCCCTCCCGGCGACGCGATCGCTGGCCTACGACATGCGGGTCGGTGGCGCGCCCATCGCCGAGATCGAGCTTCGCCTGCAATGTGCCGGCAGCTTTGCCCTGGTCGAGATGCAGGTGACCAATCGCGGCCTCGCCGCGTTCTTCGCCGGCCGCAACCAAACGGCGATGACGGCACTCGTGGCCTTCGATGAGAGCGGCAGGCCGCGACCCACCCGCTTTCGTGCCTCCTACCAGAAACCCGACCGGCTGCGCGAGACCGAGCTCGACTTCGCGCCGGACGGATCGCTGACCCACCTCGCCACCCGCAACCAGGGACGCGACCAGGAAAGCCCCGTGCCCGAGGAGCTGCGCGAGCCCTCGATCGATCCGCTCGCCACCCTCCTGCGCCTGAGCCTTTGGCTCGGCAACGGTGCGGAGCCCGGCGAGCGGCTCACCTTTCCGGTCTTCGAGGGCAGGAAGCGCGCCGATCTCGAAACCGTCTACCGGGGCCCAACCAAGATCGCGCTGGGTGGCCGCAGCCGCGACGCGCACCGCCTCGAGGCCTCGCTCAGGGGCCTTGCCGGCTTCGAGGAACAGGACAGCTTCGTCACCCTGCCGGGCGAGCAGCGCGATTGGATCGACGTCTACGCCAGCGCCGAGTCGCTACCGATCCCGCTCCTGATCACCAATAACAGCCGCCGCCTGCCGGCCCGGATCGAGCTCACCCGCGGCTAGACTGTCGGGCGGCCCGCCAGAAAAGAGCACCATGACCGACCCAGGCACCCCCCACCTTTTTCGCCCGCTGACCCAGCGCGGCCTGACCCTCGAGAACCGCGTCTGCGTCTCGCCGATGTGCCAGTACCAGGCCAATGACGGGCGGATGACCGACTGGCACTACGACCACCACGTCCGCTTCGCCATGGGCGGCGTGGCGGTCGGCATGGTCGAGGCCACCGGTGTGTCGGCCGACGGCCGCATCACCCACGGCTGCACCGGGCTCTGGTGCGACGAGCAGATAGCGCCCATGGCCCGCATCACCGCCGCCTACAAGCGCTACGCCGCGATCCCGGCGATCCAGCTCGGCCATGCCGGCAGGAAGGCCAGCACCGCCCGCCCCTGGGACGGTGCCCAGCCGCTGACAGCCGACGAAGGCGCCTGGGCCACGATCGCCCCCAGCGCCATCCCCGTCCGCGACGGCTGGCACACCCCCAAGGCCATGGACGAAGCCGACATCGCCCGCATCAAGAGCGACTTCGCGGCCGCCGCCGGCCGAGCACTCCAGGCCAGCTTCGAGCTGGTCGAGATCCACGGCGCCCACGGCTACCTCCTCCACAGCTTCCTCTCGCCCTTGAGCAACCGCCGCAACGACAGCTACGGCGGCGACCTCGAAGGCCGCATGCGCTTTCCCCTCGAGATCGCCGCCATCGTCCGCGATGCCTGGCCGGCCCACCTCCCCGTCTGGTACCGCGTCTCGGCCCAGGACGGCGTCGAAGGCGGCCTCGAGCTGCCCGAGGTGATCGAGCTCTGCCGCCGCCTGAAAGCCATCGGCATCGACCTGATCGACTGCTCCTCCGGCGGCATCAGCGGCAGCCCCAGCCTCGCCACCGTCCACCCCGGCCCCGGCTTCCAGGTCCCCTTCGCCGAAGCCATCCGCCACCAGGCCCAAATCCCCACCATGGCCGTCGGCTTCATCACCGACCCCTACCAGGCCGAGGCCATCCTGGCCGAGGGCAAGGCCGACATGATCGCCATCGCCCGCGAGCACCTCGCCAACCCCGTCTGGACCTACCACGCAGCCCTGGCCCTGGAAGCCCCGAACCCCCACGCCCTCCTCCCCCACCTCTACCACTGGTACCTGGAAAGACGGGCGGCGCTGACCAAGGGGTGAAGGCAGGGAAGAGGAAGAGAAGAGCGGGGAAGATGATCTTCCCCGCGCCCCAACATTTTTTGGTGGGGTGTCCGGCTGAGGCCGCTGCCGCCAAGTCCTTGAAAACGGGTGACTCTAGAGTGTCGTCCCATGGCAAGCTTGCAAGATTATGGTGGATGCGCCATAATGAGCCATGAACGGTGGACTGGTGCGGCCTCTGGTATGGGTCGGGTCGAGCAAGGACGATCTGAAGGAGTTTCCTGACGACGTTCAGGACCATATCGGCTTTGCCCTCTACCAGGCCCAGGTCGGGGCCAAGCATCGCGATGCCAAACCACTGGCCAGTCTTGGTTCGGGCGTGCTGGAAGTCGTGTCGAACTTCGACACGAACACCTACCGGGCAGTCTATACGGTCAGGTTGCGCGACGCGGTGTACGTGCTTCATGCCTTCCAGAAGAAGTCGAAGCGCGGGATCGCCACGCCGAAGGCCGAATTCGATCTCGTCAGGCGAAGGCTGAAGGCGGCCGAGCAGCACCACGCCGCGACCTACGGAAAGGATGCGAAGCAATGAGCGCCCAAGACGATACCCGCATCGAGCCCGGCTCCGGCAACGTCTTCGCCGACCTCGGCCGACCGGACGCCGAAACCCACCTCCTGAAGGCCGATCTCGTGGCACGCATCGACCAGATCATCCGCGAACGCCGCCTGACCCAGGCCCACGCCGCCGACCTCCTCGGCATCAGCCAGCCCGACGTCTCCCGCCTCCTACGCGGCAATTTCCGCGACTACTCGGTAGAACGCCTGCTCCGCCTCCTGACCAACCTCGGCCGAGACGTCGAGATCACCATCCGCAAATCCCGAACGCGTCGGCAAGGACGCCTGAGCATCGAGGCGGCTTGATTGGGAAGGTGGGCCCATTTGTTCGGCAGTCTCCGCCTGATCCTGTATTGGTTAAAAAGGAGCTGTCCCCATAAGCGCTGGTCCCTAACGACATTTTCGCGCGGGCTCCTCCCGAAGTTCAATTCGAGGTTGATAAATGAGCCCCATCCTGATAGATTTTTTGCTGTGGCAATTGAAGGCAGATCTTCAAGCAAGGCGCCCATCCCCTCGGAAAGCCACATGAGCCCGTCATTAGTTAAATTTAAGAAGACATAAGATTAAAACATGGGTCATCGGCGACAAATATCCATGCTTGATCGCGAGTTGCTCGACATCATTGGGCGCGGTCATCCTGATCGAACGTTTACGGCAATGGGGGCTGGTTTATCACGCCGAGTGTCTCCATTAAAAGTGGATGAAATTCAAATTGCTCTGAATACAGAATATTCAGAGACTATCGACAGCATCGCGCGCCTCGTAGCGAATTCTTACATAAAATCAGGACGACAACATCCGTCGTTTTGGCGCTGGCTTATGGGGGAGCGAGGTATATCGTACTTTTGGATTACTGAGTCTGGAAGGGCCTATCTTCAAGCCGCGCAAATACCTGCGGCTTCCTCGGACAAAATCCAAACTAGCGGGTGCGCTTCGCCCGAAGACGTGGAAAAAGTCAAGAATTTTCTGCAACGACTTGGCTACAAAATAACTACACATGGGGTCGCTGTTGCGTCAATGCGCCTAGCGAGTGGCTATAGCCATTGCGAAACCGCTTCTCACCTAGCCGTGTTGACCCTTGCTCGCGACGCCCGAGAGGCGGGCGACGACGCCGTAAAGTTAATGGCCTTAATTCCCCCCGCGAGCGCTATGCTGGAGCTACTCTCAGAATTCAAGAGCGCAAACCTAATTCGTGAAGAGATCTTTCAAAATCATGGCCAAGCTATTTTAAGTATTTCTATTCCCAATGAAAATCAATTGGATTTTATTCACAAAATATTGAGCAGTTCTTCAGATTCAAGAATTAGAGTCGCAAATTCATATAGCGAGTAGGATTTCTAGAAGTCGGCCAAAGGGGACA